>JAZQTY010000315.1:0-4024 GCA_045631025.1 Eubacteriales bacterium | reverse complement strand
TCTTCCTTTTTGATGTGGTGGTCGATGACTACGGTCTTAAACGAATTCGCCGCGATCTCGGGAGCCTCCAGAATGCGGAAGTTGTTGGCGTCGACCACGATGAGCAGAGTACCGAACTCACTTTCGTCAAGACCGGTAACGTCGTCTATGAATATATCCTTGTAATCGTAAAGGTCGGTGAGCCTTCCCGTGCAAGCCTTGAAGCTTTCGGAAGCAAGATTGGTTACTATCTTGACTCTTACGCCGAGGTGCATACAAAGAGCGGCAACGCCTACGCAAGCGCCTATCGAGTCAAAGTCGGGATTTGCGTGTCCCATAACTATTACGTTTGAGGACGAGGTTATCATTGAGCAGAGCTTGGTGGAGATAACGCGCGAATGTCCGCCGGAGCGCTTTTGCTGCGTTTTGGTGCGACCGCCGAAGAAGAACGTGCCCGTTTCGTTTTTGAGAACGGTCTGGTCTCCGCCGCGCTGAAGCGCCATTTCAAGACATACGAGGGATTCGCGCTCTCTCTCGGCGAGAGTCGCTCCGAGAGTCGTGACGCCCACCGAGATGGTTATGGGCATATTATCGTCGCCAAGGGTTATCTGGCGAACCTTATCGAGTATTTCAAATTTGTTCTTTACACACGTAAGAAGGCTTTGGCGCGTGAGCAGAAGCACGTATTTATGTCTGTCGTACTCGCGGATAATACCGCCGAGCTCCTTTGCCCAGTCCTTGAGTATTGCGTCTACCTTTGCAACCTCTGCTTGGTAGCTTACTTGAGCGTACTGCGCTATTTCGTCAAGATTGTCGATAACGATGTAGGCGACCGACGTATGGAGCGCGCGGTGAGTCTCGCTCAATTTCTTAAGCTCGGTTACGTCCTTGAACATGAGCAGGTAAAACATCTTACCCTTTGAAAAGAGGGGATGACAGTCGAGATGGTAAAATCTTCCGCCAACCTCGCAGATAAGCGCCTTGTCCTTGAGGAGCTGATATTCCTCGTTTTTCCCGTCGGTATCTTCCTCGTCCTCGTCGTCTATGACCTTGGTGGAAAGGTGGCTTATGACGGCGTCCATCGAAATGCCGCAGGAGTCCTTTATGTCCGAGTTGAAGGTGGTTGCGGCAGCGCCCGCAGCGTTTTTCATAGCAGCGTTGACCGTTATGATCTTACCCTTTTCGGTAACTACTGCGTAAGGTATTTTCAGAAGATGTCGGAAGGTATATATAACTCCGTTATTTTGCTCCTCGGAATGGTTTGACGCGGTACGGAATATGTTTATGCGTCTGTGCACCACCATGGTGATTATCAGCGCCGAGACTATATATATCGCAATTAGAATCAAGCCGCAGACGGCAACCGATATGTCGGTATACGTGCAGAGGATAACGTGTATCGCAAGGCAGAGGATACCGAGTATGACGTAAACTCTTGAGGGAAGCTCCTCAAGCCTTCTGAAAGGGTCGAATTTCTTATTTGACATAATGAATGTCCTTTCTTTGTAGCTTTAATTAGCTTTAAGCCTTTAATTGCCGCTCTTTCGCTTTTTGTAGTCCGAAACGTAGGCAAGTATTATAAACACGGCGCCCGCGAGGGCAACTCCGATGATTGCGTATACCGAAAAGGTGGCGAGCAGGAATATAACTCCGACGTAAAGCAGAGTTCCGAGACATGACGGTCCTTTTTTTGCGATGAGCGAGCGAATGCCGCCGAGAGCTACGAGTATAAGACCGGGGGCAAGCACGACTACGATGTTTTCGGCAACCGCGCCGTAGAGAGCGGAGCCGCCCGAAACGAGCACGAAGGTAGCCACGACCGCCGCTACGTAAACTATTGCCGAGGTAAGGCTTATGTCGAACTCAAGCATGGGGGTAAGCTCGTCCTTGCTCTTTCTCGGATCGGGATAGCAAACGGTGAGAAAGAGGGAGTGGATAATATACGCGATAACGTTCGAGAGCGTTATCATAAGACCGGGAAGCAGGTTGAATACCGTTCCGACGGCGGTGTCCACAAGCGTTTTTTGGTCGGCACTTGACAGCTCGTAGCCAAGCGTTGCCATAAGCTCGTTCATAAGGAGCAGGCACTCTGCGGATATTGCTTCCTTAAGCTCAACTATAAGCTCCTTGGCTGCCGCGATCGATATCGCGCCCTTAACACCGTAAAGCGTTATGAAAAACGAGGCTACGAAAACGACGCACAGACCGCAGGAAATGCGGCAGACGGCGGATACTCTGTCAAGTCGTTTTTTAGTTGAATAAGCAAGAAGTATTGCCGCGGGCAGGGGAGAGAGCGCGACTAAAATTCCGTTTGCATTCGGAGATATAAACAGCGCGAGTATAAGCGGAATAAGCGGGACTCCCCATATAAACGGAGATTTGCTGTTGTTGATGAGATAAGCCAAGGAGCAGCAGCATAGCGCGAGCGCGGCGAAAAGTCCGATAAGCACCAGGCTTCCGCCGATAAAGGCGGACGCTCCCAGAATGATCGTGTAAAAGACGACGGCGCGAAAGGTCCTTGCAATTCTCGCAAGAACGAACACGCTGAACGCGCATACGGCAAGCGCAACGGCTGAAATGACGAGCTCGTTAATATTTACCGTCAGCGCCACGGTTATAAACGACGCGGCGATGGCGTACGCCGAACAGAGAAGAAAAACATCAAGAGGTCGGATATCGGCTTTATTCTGTTCTTTTGTAATCTGTTTTTTCATGTATCCTCTCTTTGTCAGTGCATTGAAATAAATTTGCTGATTTTTATAGGACATAACTACCCTATTATATAATTATATCATAAGATCACCGTTTTGTAAACATAATTTTACCATTTTTTCCTGTAAATTATTATTTTAATGAAAAAAATATCGCCGAAGGTCAAAAAATATTAAAAAAGGTATTGCAATTATTTCTCAAGTGTGGTATAATAATGCAGTAAGGTAGAGTGGGCTTGAGAGAGTCCACTCTTAATTGTTAATTTGATACGGAGGTAGAAATGGCAAAGCTTACGGGTGGAGTCGCGCAAAGGGTGTGGGAGATCGCCGAGCCGCTTGCGGACGAAATCGGAATATGGATATGGGACGTTGAATTCGTCAAGGAGGGCGCAAGGCGCGTGCTTCGCATCACGGTGGATTCGGAGGAAGGCATCGGAATCGAGGATTGCGAGAAGCTTCACCGCGCTATTGATCCTCTGCTCGACGAGGCGGACCTTATCGAGGAGCAGTATTATCTTGAGGTCAGCTCGCCGGGAATCGAGCGCGAGCTCAAGAACGATATTCACATTGAGGCTTGCGAGGGCTGGGACGTTGAGGTCAAGCTTTACGCTCCCAAGGACGGCTCAAAGCTTTATCGCGGAGAGCTGCTTCCGCTGACTGAAAACGGCGATATCGCCATAAAGGTCGGTGAGAGCACGGTGGTGTTCGAGAGAAGCACCGTCGCTAAAATAAACACGTATTTTGAACTCTAATACACATAAACACAACACAAAAGGATGGAAAAATCAAAATGAACAAGGAATTTTTCGTTGCTCTTGACCTTCTTGAAAAGGAGAAGGGAATCCCCAAGGAATACATGCTTGAAAAGATAGAGGCGGCGCTTCTGTCTGCTTTTAAGAAGGAGTTTGGTAACAATACTCTTATGAGAGTTGCTATCGACCCCGTTAAGGAGGACGTTAAGGTCTACCTACAAAAGGAGGTCGTTGAGGAGGTTACCAATCCTCAATGCGAGATCTCTCTTGAGGACGCGAAGGCTATAAGCCGCAGAAATACTCTCGGCAAAATGGTTGAGACCGAGGTCAAGACCAAGAACTTCCGCAGACTCAGCGCGGCGGCTGCAAAGTCCGTTATCATTCAGGGAATCCGCGAGGGTGAGCGCAAGGCTATGCAGGACGCTTACGAAAGCAAGCGCGGAGAGATAATCACCGCAACCGTAAGTAAGGTATTTACCGATAACGGTAATATCCTCGTTGATGCGGGCAACGGATTTGCAACGCTTCTTAAATCTGAGCAGATTCCCGGTGAAACCTTTATGGTTGGCGATAATATAAAGG
>JAZQTY010000314.1:0-12514 GCA_045631025.1 Eubacteriales bacterium | reverse complement strand
AACAGTACAGCGCTCAAGATCACAAGGGCATAACCCTTAAATAAAGCATTCTTTTTCATAAAAATTCTCCCCATGTATCATTCAATGACAGAATAATACACGGGGAGAAAAATTTCAACTATTTTTTACCATTCAGCGACGCTTCCGTCAGCGTGATGCCAAACAGGGTTCTTCCAGTTGTGGGGAGTCTTGTTTTCTTCGATAACAAGCTCCTTATTCACCTCAACGCCAAGTCCGGGCAATTTGGGAAGCTCAACGAAGCCGTCAACAAAATCAAAGTCCGCCTTGTTCTCAACGTAGTCAAGCACCGTCTTTCCTACGTTATAGTGGATACCTATGCTCTGCTCCTGAATAACCGCATTATAGCTTGTTGCGTCTACGTTAAGGCAAGCCGCAAGTGCGATAGGTCCGAGAGGACAGTGAGGCGCAAGAGCAACGTCGTATGCCTCTGCCATAGAAGCTATCTTCTTGACCTCGGTGATTCCGCCCGCGTGAGAAAGGTCGGGCTGAATTATATCCACGCCGCCGCAAGCAAGAAGACGCTTAAAGTCGTACTTTGAGAAAAGTCTCTCACCGGTTGCGATCGGAATGTTGCAAGCTGCCGCTATCTCCTTAAAATCTTCCATATGCTCACAGAGAACGGGCTCCTCAATGAACATCGGATCAAATTCTTCAAGCTTCTTTGCAAGTACCTTTGCCATAGGCTTGTGAACTCTACCGTGGAAGTCAATAGCAATACCGAAATACTTTCCGCAGGACTCTCTTATTGCCGCAACTCGCTCAAGTACTGCGTCGATCTTATCGTAGGAGTCTATCATCTGAAGCTCCTCGGTCGCGTTCATTTTTATTGCCTTGAAGCCCGCGTCCATCTTTTCCTTTGCCGCAGCGCCAACATCGGACGGTCTGTCTCCGCCAACCCATGAATATACCTTCATTTTATCGCGGCATCTGCCTCCCATAAGCTCGTATACGGGCGCTCCGAAAAACTTTCCCTTAATGTCCCACAGTGCTTGGTCTATGCCCGAAATAGCACTCATAAGAACTCCGCCTCCGCGATAGAAGCCTGCTCTGTACATGGTTTCCCAAAGGTCTTCGATGCGAGAGGGATCAGCGCCTATCAGATAATCCTTCATTTCCTGAACGCAAGCAAGAACTGCCGATGCGTGTCCTTCAAGAACAGCCTCGCCCCAGCCCGTCAAGCCGTTATCCGTTACTATCTCAACAAATCCCCAACGGGGTCTGACAAAATATGTATTAACCTGTGTAATTTTCATCTTATTACTCCTTTTATTACTTCTTTAAGTAATTTTTTACGTTTGACGCGCTTGGCAAAGACGTCTCAAACTCGTCTCTCCAATATGCGCGGGTATTCGCCGTTCTGCCGAACTCGTCCTCAACGGTAAAGCGAACAAATACGTCGATATCCTGTATGGGAAATTCCGCAACCGTTATGTCTGCCTTTTCCGATATTTTGAGCGATTTGCTTTGTGCGCGACGGCAGCTGTTTGAAACGCGAATCTTTACCGCAGGCGAGCATTCAATATGGAAAATACCGTTCTCGTACCAAAGCTCCTTTATAATAGGTCCTCTTGATGCGTAATAATCTCCGTTTTCAAGAGCCTTGATAACCGCGCTATGCTCAAGCACACCCGAATATATCATAGTGAAGCCGCCGAACATGTCTACGTCCTCGTGCGTATCGTCCGTCGCGATACAGCCTATGCGCTGACCACTTATGAGCATTTCATCGTATATGCTCGGAGCAAAAGCGTCGTGAGTAGTTGCCGTTCCGTGATTGTATATCTCCATAGCGTAAATACCCTCAAGACCGGTATAAACATCAGCAGTCTCTCTTGACCAAATCGGATGATTATGGCTTACGATAAATCCCGCATCACGCGCCTTGGCGATAAGTCTGTTCAGTCCGTCCGCAGAATACTCCTTCGGCTCTTTTCCGTCACCTACGTAAACAGCCTTGGATACATCGGGAATCTTGCTGAGAGCCATCACGTCCGCCTCGTTATAAAAAGGCATTACGTTATTCCCTGCGTCTTTAGGATAAAGATTCAAATGGCATACGCGACGCAAGGGCTTTGGAAGCTCAAGATCACCGTATATTTGTATCTCATATCCGGGCATTGCCAAGAAATCCTCGTCATTCAACTCGTCGTGAAGCACGAGCACCTCGTGATCGGTATACGCGACGATATGATAGCCCTGCTCCTTATAAAGCCTCTTTATCTCCTCGGGAGTTTTTTCTCCGTCGGATACCGTAGTATGGCAGTGAAGATTCGCCTTATAGCAATTTTTTCTGCCGTCGATCAAATACACACGGTTGTTTTCCATACTATTCTTCACTATCGTATTTATCTCTGAACTCTTCCGGATGCGTTACCGCCGGCAAGCGCCTCTACCTCTGCCACGGATACGAGGTTGAAGTCGTGCTCGATACTGTGCTTAAGGCAAGACGCCGCAACCGCAAAGTTTATTGCCTTCTGCTCGTCGTAATCCGAAAGAAGCGAATAGATAAGTCCTGCGCCGAAGCTGTCTCCGCCACCGACTCTGTCTACGATACGTACGTTGTACTTGGGCGAGAAATATGCCTTTCCATCGCTGTAAAGCATAGCTGCCCACTCGTTATCGGATGCAGATATGCTTCCGCGGAGCGTAATAGCAACCTTCTCAAAGCCAAATCTTTCAGCAAGCTGACGGGCAACACTTATGTATCCCTCGTGATTTACCTTACCCGCATTGAGATCGGTGTCCTCCGCCTCTATTCCGAAAACGTCCTTTGCATCCTCCTCGTTGGCAATACAAACGTCAACGTAAGGCATAAGAGTTGACATGACCTCGTTTGCCTTTTCGTTAGACCAGAGCTTCTTTCTGTAATTGAGGTCGCAGCTTATCTTAATTCCAAGTGCCTTTGCAGCCTTACAAGCCTCAAGACATATCTCGGGAAGCTCTCCGCCAAGCGCGGGCGTAATTCCCGTGAAGTGGAACCAATCAGCTCCGTCAAATATCTTATTCCAATCGAAATCTGACGCCGTAGCCTTTGCGATAGCGGAGCCTGCTCTGTCGTATATAACCTTTGACGCTCTTTGAGACGCGCCCTTTTCAACGAAATAAAGTCCAAGTCTGTCGCCGCCGCGAACCATCATACGGGTATCAACTCCGAAGTGTCGAAGCTCGTTAACGGCGCACTGTCCTATCTCGTGAGCAGGAACCTTTGATACGAACGCCGCATCCATTCCGTAGTTGGAAAGAGATACCGCTACGTTTGCCTCTCCTCCTGCATAGCTTGCCTCGAATTTGCCTGCCTGAACGAAGCGGCAGTAGCCCTCGGGGTTAAGGCGCATCATGATCTCACCAAAAGTAATAATTCTTTTCATCGTATTTCTCCTCTTATGAATTTAAATTTGCAACATATTTTTTAGCTTCCGCAGTAATCTTGTCAAACTCGCCGTTCTTTATCCATTCCTTGTTGACGAGATTCCCGCCGACACCGACGCCTACGGCTCCTGCCTTCAAGAACTCTGCCGCGTTATCCGCGTTAACGCCGCCAACCGCCAAGAATTTAATATGGTTAAACGGAGCGCACACAGCCTTTACGTATGCGGGCGCGTTTCCAACGCAGGGGAACAGCTTAACGAAATCCGCACCTGCTAAATATGCTTGCTTTGCCTCGGTAGGGGTATACGCGCCCGGCAAGGAAACAAGCCCCAGCTCTCTGGTCGTCTTTATTACCTCTACGTCCGTATCGGGGGAGATTATATAGAGAGCTCCCGCGTCAGCCGCCATTCTTACGAGCTCGGGGCTGGTAACCGTTCCCGCTCCAACGAGCATCTTATCTCCCATCTCCGCCTTTATCGCCTTGATAGCTTCGGCTGTGTCAACAAAGGTTTCAGGCTGCTTTTGGTTAAAGGTCACCTCAACCAAGGTTATTCCGCCCTCATAAAGCGCCTTCGCCGTTTTTACTGCCTGCTGCGTATCAAGTCCGCGCATTATTGCTATTATCTTTTGCTTGCTTATTTCGCTTATTACTGCTTCGCGCATATAAAAAGTCCCCTTACTTTTTCATTGTATTTTGTTAATGTAGTATTGTTTTAATTTTAAACCCATTTTCACACTATTATTTTACCACGATTGCCCAATTATGTCAACAAGCCGAAGTACACAAAAATGCAAAAAATACGTACTTTTTGTTGTACATTTTTTATACGCATGCCTGTGCTCCTTCGGCTTTGTTAAATATTACATATAAAATTATAAAAAACAGCTTGCTCTACGACAAATATTCTTACTCTATCGGCGCTATATCGACGTAGCAAACGTCGTGCAGCTTGAGCGTTGCGTGCCATTCGGCAGACTCCGCTCCGTTCACTACCATTTCCGTTATTACCTCTGCGTCGCTGTTCGCATCCGTTCTGTATACGGTTATTTTGTACTTGCCATTCATCCCGTTCCACGAAAGCTCTATCGGCTTCGGCTCGGCAGCGTCGTCGTCATTGTAGTGAGTCAGCAAAATTCCGTGACGCTCACCGTCCGTCGCTGCCACGCAGTAGATATTCTCGCAGGAATCAACCCTTGCCGCGTTTTTGAGATCGGCAAGATTTGCAAACCAATAAAGCGAATAATACGTTTTAAGAGGCTCTTGTGAAAGAAGCTCAAATACGCCGTTAAAGATAGCTCCCGGGCTCAAATCGTAATACATCAGCATATCAAGAGGCGCATACTGGCACGCCGCCATAACGCCGGTTACGTAGGACGCACCCTTTATTCCGTTGATTGCTTTGAGGCTATATACGAAATTTCTGCCCCAGCTCTTTATATACGCCCACTCGTTCAGTATGCTTTCGGTCTTTTCATATCCTGCTTCGTCGAGCATATTTCTGACGAAATTAACGCGCTCAACGACAGTTTCAACCTTACAGTTATACTCATGCCATGAGAAGAAATCAAGCGGAACGCTTCTCTTTTTCATCTCGTTTACAAATTCAACCATGTACTGTCTGGTTCCGACGGCAGCAGGTCCGCCTATTTTGAGGTTCGGGAAAAGTCCCTTTAAGTGATTTGCGGTTATCTCATAGAGATCAAAAAACTGCTCCTTCGTACCGCTCCACGTAGGAGAATTGTTATCCTGCTGAAGATCGGGCTCGTTCCATATTTCCCAATATTCAATTCCGTGATTAAAGCCGTCTGCCCAGCCCTCGTTGTAATGACGAATGATATGATCGCAGATAACCGCCCACTTTTTAAAGTCCTTTGGCGGGTGAATGTAATACTTTTTGGGAGCGTGCTCTATGGTCTGACCGAGGCGGTAAAACACCTTCGTGCCCGCATCCATTATATTCTGCAGATATATGTCCGTCAAAAAGAAATCGTAGGACTCCGGAAGCTCCGGATCTGCGTCAAAATCGGGGAAAACTCTGTATATATCAACTACGTGAGGACCTCCGTAAGCAGTGGAGTCATCGGAGTCGTGAGTTCTTGCGTAAGGAAATCTCGCGTTCTTGTAGCTCTCGAAATTTCCGCGCGTCTGTACAGCCGCCTTACTTTTCGGGCCGTTATTTACTGCGTTCATCGGCTTTATTGCGCCGACGGTATTAGAAAAATCAACCTTGATAGTATTCATTACAAGTCTCCAACGTTTTTAATAGCGCAAAAATCAATATATTTCGACTTTTGCAAGAACGGGCAAATGGTCAGAGGGATATTTGCCGTTTGTAATATTATTTACGACGGTATAGTATTTGGTATAAACCGTATCGGTCGAAGCGAAAATATAATCGAAAACGTAGCGATTGTCTCTGTCCCTAAATCCGTTTACGAGCGTTCCACCGGTATCTGCCTTGACCTTTGCAACCTTTGAGGTCATTCCCAAATTCGGGTTATCCTCCATAAATTCGAGAATGGCGCTGCCACTCGTGGTCGGGGTAGTATTAAAGTCACCGAGAACTATAACGGGAAGATTATCCTTGTTAACCTTTTCGATAAGCTCGGTAAGCACGTTTATCTGCTTAACTCTCGTTTTCTCTTCTGCTCTGTAATCAAGATGGGTATTAACGAAAAGGAACTGCTTACCCGTTTCCTTCACCTTAAGAACGACGTAAACCATGGTACGATACTGGTTAGAATTATCGTATTTTGATTTTTTGTCGGGAGTATCACTCAAATAATAGTATCCCTTTCTTACCGCCTTAAACTTTTCGTTATTCCAATAGATATAGTCGCCCTCTTCTCCGCCGCCTTTATATACGTCGTAGGTTTTGAGATTTTGGACGAAGTATGCGCTGTGATCTCTACCGTCCTCTTGCGTGCCGAGAACGTCTACCTTGTTTTCAAGAATGGT
The DNA here is from genome assembly GCA_045631025.1 of Eubacteriales bacterium. Taxonomy (GTDB): domain Bacteria; phylum Bacillota; class Clostridia; order Oscillospirales; family CAG-272; genus HGM12713. The sequence goes on along the minus strand of JAZQTY010000314.1, from coordinate 6,165 downwards.
TTTTACCATTCTGACTCTGCAATCAGGCTCTCTGCCCTCTTTCTCCATATTACCCAAAATATTATAGGTCATCACGTTCAAGTCAGCCATATTCAAGCCAAGAGTCTCATATCCCGAAATTGAAATTTCTTTTCTTCCCTCTTCACCCGTTGCTTTAGCGAGAAATGCGTCAATAGTCTGGCAAAGCGCGCTGTAATTAGCTCCCAACAAAACGATCTTTTTGCCGGTAGCGCCGATCAAGCCTCCGGAATTTTGCGCGTACGCCGTCGCGATCGCCTCGTCGTCTCCGTCAAGTCCTATCAAAATCTCGGGACGGTCCTCGTTCGAGAGCGACATGTCAAGCGTAATACCGTAAAGCTCCTCTACCCTTTTGTTCAAATATACGAACGCCTTTCCTGCTCCGGTAATAGCGCTTGTGGAGCAAACGACCGTATAATCCTTCAAGGAGACGCCGTTAATAACCAGCGGTCCCTCTGCCTTCTGCGCCTGCGTTTCCGTTGCGGGCTCCGTCTCCGCCGTATTATCTCCATTACAGCCGACGGCTGCCGGCAAAAGCATCAGCAACGCCAACAATAAGCACAAAAATTTAACCTTACTACTCATCATGATTCTCCCATTTTGATCTTACTGAAATGCGGGGAACACTTCCCCATTAACATTTTACCATGAATTATTTGTTTTTTCAACAAGCACAAGTCTCTAATTATACAACAAAAAGTCACTCTGCATATACAAAAAATCAAAGTACTTTTTGTGTTTTTTGACTATTAAAGATACGTCTATTGACAATTTCAAGAAAATGATATATAATTTATATTGTAAAAGCGGCGTTTACCACAAAAATGCGAATTTAAAAACGAAAGTGACATACAAATGAAATTCACTCATTACGACTACAAGTGCACGTACTATTTACCGGACAGCAATTATCAAACTAAAACCTTTACTGCCAGTAACCGCGCAGAGATCAACCTTGGATTTGAATATCACGCCTCTTCCGTATCTATCTATACTGACAGTAAGGAATTGGAGCAATTCAGTCTCGGCGTTGATTTTTCTCCCCCCGGCTCTCTTTTGGAAAATAGGTGCGTAGACCGACTCTTCCTTAATTTCATAATTAAAGGAAAAGGGCGATTAAACTCCGCTCCCTTCTCCGCGGGTCAGTTTTTCTACACGCTCCCTCTGCAAAAACACATAGTTGAAACAGATCCCGACGATCCGTTCGTTTCCGCATGGATATCTATTAGCGGAACGTACGCGCAGCACGTAGTAGATGAGCTAAATGAAAAAAGCTCGGCGTCCTTCATGTCTTTAGATAACCGCGAGGATATCCTAAAGCTGACCAAGACGTTTTTATACGAGGTCAATTTGGGAGAGACGTCAACGGATTATCTGAAATCACTTATAAATATATATCTTTCATACGTAGAGCCCTCCGTAGATGATACGCAGCTCAACTATCACGGAATGGATAAAACGACTAAACTGATAATAAGATCAAAGAGATACGTAAGAAAGAATCTTAAGCACGTCACGGTAGCCGATCTTGCGGCAGCACAGCATTACAACTCAAAATATTTTTCTCGCGTATTCACCGAGGCTATGGGCATGAAGCCGCTTGAATATATTACCGAGTGCAGAATGGAGTGGGCAAAAAATTCTCTCACTCACTCAAATCTTTCAATTCCCGAAATAATGGAAGCGATCGGCTATGATCACAGAAACGGATTTACCACTGCTTTTAAGAAAAAATACGGCTGTCCTCCTGCGGAGTACAGAAGAAGAACAAAGCATACTTCCTCTTAAGCTTACTGCGTTACTATCCAAAACGAAAAAAGTTAAAATATCAGGGGCGGTCTCGCCCGACGTCAGATGCCGTTTTATGGTTCTGCGCCGAACGAGACCGCCCTGCTTTTATTTTGCTGCTTTGTTATTTTGTCTTAAGGTCGACGTCAACGCTCGGTCCTTCCTTAAGCTTCTTTCTGTCCTTGATTATATCGATCACACATACGCCTATCATTCTTGCGAGTATAAACGGGAATCCGATATAATGGAAATACATCAGCTTTTCACCCGCAAATATAACGCCTATCAAAACGGTCACGATAGTGGAAACACCACCGAAAGCCGAGAAGGTGGATATCTTTATTTTTGACAGCGCGTAGTTGCTCATCATCGTTGCAAATATAGTGGAGCATACGCCAAGCACCACGAATCCGAGTAGATTTTCGAGGTCAAAATACGGGTCGAAGTAGTGAAGAATATCTCCCCTTACGATATGTCTAACGACGTTCACCGCGTTGAAGCACACGGCTCCCAGCATTGAGGAAACGAAGGTTATCTCAAGCGGCGTAAAATGCGCCGAGGATTTTCTTGAGAAAACGCAAAACAGCGCTCCAACGGTAAGAGCGAGAATAAGAAACAGAATTCCGAAGAAGCTCGATTTACCCCCTTCGGTAGACGTACAAACGGCGATGTATGCCGCGCCCGCCATTCCCAAGGTTAGAAATACGCCCTGCAAAAAGCTTGGATACTGTCTGAAGAAAATAAATTCTCCGACACAGTAGAAAATAGGCGCAAGCGAAAGCAAAACCGCAGTCGTCACTCCGTTGGTCATAGAAATTCCGAGTGTTTCAAAAAGCATATAAAGAACGGGCTCGAAAAGCGCCGTGAAAATCAGATTCTTGATATGCGGAGTTCGCGGATTTTTCTTAAAAATATCTTTTATCTTTAATTCAATTTTTATAATTCGAAATGTTTTCAGTATCAAAAACACAACGAAGCTCAACAAAAAGCGAAGCGCGAGCAGATCAAGCACGTCAATCTTTTCAGAAAGCGCGCCCGTAAAAAAAGGGGTTGCGCCGTAGATAATGCATTTACCTACGGCTGCAAGGTAAGCCAAAATATTCATCGTCACGTTCCTTATAAATTACCACTTACAGGTAACTATGCCGTCGTTTTCAACCGTCATGCGTACGCCGCAAGGAGCGCTCATCTCGGCAAGACGCTCAACGAGAGTGTAATCTCTTGCCATGCGAGGAAGTCCACGATCCCCCTTCTTACAGTCACCGCGCATAAGCTCTACGGGCATAAGACGAAGTGAGGTCAGCTTTCCGTCCTTGGTCTCCCAATACGGAATAACCGTTTCCATCATTTTTCTGTCCTCCATAAGTCCGATAGTAAAATTCTGCGAGCGCTTTTTCAAAAGATCGTGTACGGTATCGTTTGCGCCAAGACCGTTCTTCTCGAGGAAATCGGCAGGAGCAAACTCAATGCTGTAAAGCTGGAGTATAAAGTCTCCGAGCGAATAGAAAATAGGCTTATCGTTATAAACCTCAACGGGCTGCAAGAGATGAGGTCCGTGTCCGACGATAGCGTCAGCTCCCATGTCCACGTATCTGCGGCATATCTCCTTTAAGAAATGAGGAATATCCTCCTTGGTCTGTCCGTCGATGTCGTGAGCGTGAACGGACACCATTACGTAATCAGACTGAAGCTTTGCCTCGTAGATGGCTCTTGCAACTCTCTGCATGTCCTCTTCGTTTGGAATGAAGCTTCTCTTCGTCTTCTCGCCAAGTATAAATTTGAGCTTACCAAGCTCTGCCTCGGTATCGGCAAGGGGCGGATAATATCCCTCTTTACGGAAAATATCTCGGTCAATATTTATGCCGAGTCGGTCGCCAAGTTCACGCAGAAAAGCAAGCTCCTCGCGAGTGACCTCAAGCTTTTCGGTCATACGTATGCCGTTGATGCCGGGGCGTCCGGGGACGCGCTCGCTCTGCTTACCCGCCATCGTGCAAGCCTCAAAGCTGGTATTTACGGAGATAAGAGCTACTCTGCCGTTTACGGTATCAAGATAACGGGGCGCCGAAGCCGCGGCAAGATTTCTGCCCACGCCAGCGTGAACGAAATCGCTCTTTTCTACGTAATCAAGGGTCTTCATCATTCCCTCAAAGCCGAAGTCCATTATATGGTTATTATTGAAGGTCATCATATTAAATCCAAGGCGTCGCATATCAATAAGCGCCTCGGGGTTGGTGCGTATGTACGTACCTCCGCTGAACTGATTTCCGTAGCACTCACCCTCGTAGTTCAGCGTTGTTTCAAGATTAAAGAAACGCGCGTCACCTTGGTTTATAAAGGGAGTAAGCTCGGAAAATCCGATATATCCCTCTTGAATTCTACGCTGAATAATGGCGTCTCCCGCCGCAGTAAATTTCATCATAACATTTACTTCCTTTTTATCCTTCTATAAGAGAATGAATCACGCGAATAAATATATTAAGTCCGTCAGGAACGGAGCTCTTGTCAAGCCATTCCTCTCGGGTATGCGTGCCTCCGTTGCGGAAGACGCCCATATCCACAGCCGCAATTCCTAACGACATAGGAACGTTTGCATCGGTAGATGCGCAAGAGAGAACTACCTCCTGCCCCGTCACCTCGGCAACCGCACGGCGGTATATATCCACCAAGCGCTCCTCGGTCTCAATGTCGACCTCTCCCTTGCAGGGACGGTCTCCGACCAGCGTAACGTTCAGTTGAACGTCTCCGCCATTGGCTTTTGCAAAAATATTTTCAAACGCCGCTTGCATTACCGCCATACACTCTCTGTCGTCAGAACGGTATTCGCAAAGCATTTCAGCGCTTTGAGCAATCGTATTTACGCTCGTTCCGCCCGAAATCAAGCCCACGTTATAGGTAGTCGTAGCGCCTTCCTTCTTGGGAACGTCCAGCTTATATATTTCCGTAATTATCTCGGAGAGCGCGGCAATAGCGTTCTTTTTGCCAAACGCCGAGAACGAGTGACCGCCCTCGGTCAAAGCCTCTACCTTGTATCTGTGAGAGCCAACCGCGTCGTTTACACAGTAACCGATATCCTCGTCAAGCGTAATAAATTGCTTAACTCTGCCGTCAAAGTCCTTCATAAGCTGTCTTGTTCCGACAAGATTTCCAAGTCCTTCCTCACAAGCGTTGCAAACGAAAAGAAATCCTTTTGAAGGAACGATTCCGTTCTCGATCATATATTTTATACCGTAAAGCATAACGACGACGCTGGCCGTATCGTCACCCACTCCGGGGCAGTATATCTTCTCATCGTCCTCGTGCAGCTCGGGATAAGATTCGGTATCGGGAAAAACGGTATCAATGTGCGCAGCGATCACCGTAAGCTCATTGCTTCCCTCGCAATTCATAGGGAAAATACAATTATTGACCTCATCAATATACACGCCGCTTGCACCAACGCCCTCGAGCCATTTTTTGCAGTATTCCGCGCGCCTTCTTTCTCCGAAGGAGGGCGCAGGTATATGACAGAGCTCGCGCAGCGTTTCCAAGGCACTCTCTCTGTTTTTCTCAACGTATTCTCTTATCATAGCGTCTCTCTGTTCTTTATACGTTTATCAAAATACGGTTATTCTTAATCAAACAATCCGTTTATCATATCAAGCGTAGCGCTTACGAGATGCTCTCCGCTCTCGTATCCAACGTAACCCGACGAAACGTACGCGCTGTAATGTCCGGCAGCCTGCGCCTCTTTAGTGGGAAGATATCCAAGACCGCCGTTCGTAAGCTGCGCAATAAACGTCTGCGCCGCCTCGCTTCTTGCTCTAATCTGGTTTCCGTAATCGAGGAACAGCTCAAAGGGATTGGTTACGAACACAACATCTCCGAGTCGTACAGCGTGTATTTCACACTCTATGGTGTTACAGTATTCCTGCACCTCGTAGCGTTGGAGCGTTCCCGTATGAACGTAAAGCTCTGCGCTATCCATATAGTCGAGTCTCGTTCTTCCCTTGAAAAACTCGCGTATACTGTTTTCCGACGCCGCCTTTTCGGAATCGGTAACACGACGCAGCTGCAGAGAAAGATTTTTGGTGCTGTGCTTAAATTCAGCATCAGTCTTTATTTCGTCTATCTCCTCTAACGCCATTTCCATCTCGGCAAATATTCTTCTGCCTATCTTCCACGTACCCTTAACGTCAAACATCGAAGGATCGGCTCTTCTGAATTTAGGCTCGTTTCTGATTACGTTGGGGTCCTTAATAGGAGTTTCGGGCTCTACCCATCTCACAAGGTCACGGGGACACTGATCTCCCGCCGCTGCGCAAATAGGAAGGAGCATGATGTCGTTTCCGTACTTCTCTCTTAAAAGTATCTTAACCTTAC
>JAZQTY010000313.1:0-3314 GCA_045631025.1 Eubacteriales bacterium | reverse complement strand
AAGACCTGAAAACGTGTAGCACCGTCCACTCTTGCCGCTTCGTCCAAGCTTTTCGGTATAGTATCAAAGAAGCCCTTTGACACGTAATAGCTCATACCGCTGCTTGCGCAGTAGACGATAATAAGGCCTACGGGTGCCATATTCATTGTAAGGCCAAGATCCGCAAAGACCTTGTAAATAAGGATCATCGTGAGAAATCCCGGGAACATTCCCAAAATGAGCATCAGATTCATAAGTGCTTTTCTGCCCTTGAATCTGAGTCGGGATAAAACGTAACTCATCGAAAGAATGAAGAACGTCTGGAAAACTGCAGTTGCAACACCCATAATTCCCGTATTTCTGAACCATATAAGAAAGTCTGTTTCCTTGAAAAGTCTTGTGTAATTATCAAGTCCGAACTGCTTGGGCCACATATAGCTTACCTGACCTGTAGTTTCCACTCTGAAGGATTCAAGAACTATACCGAAGAACGGGAACATCCATATCACAGTCATAAGAATGAGCAGGACGTAAACTACCGTATTTCCGAGTCTTCTGCTTGCCTTTGCGCCGAGTCCTCTTTTTTGAATAGTTTTATTTTCTTTATTATTCATTACTTGTAATCCTCCTCATTTCTTGTTGACGGAATTACATTGTAAACCACAAGTGACAGCACCGCAACGACAACGAATACCAATATACCGATGATAGATGCCATATAGTATTTACTGTCAGTGCTGTTAAGCGTCATCTTATACAGCCACGTGATAAGAAGGTCGGTATAAGTTACCGAAACACCGCCGGGAGTACCAAGCTCAGTATTAATAAGCTGGTTATTCTGCGTAAGCAGATAAATTACGTTGAAGTTGTTAAGGTTGCCTACGAAGCTTGTCAAAAGATACGGGCCCATAACGAACATCATATAAGGAAGCGTAATCTTTGAATACTGCTGCCATACGCTTGCACCGTCGATACGTGAGGACTCGTAAAGGTCCTGCGGAATGTTCATAAGAATACCCGTTGCCATAAGCATAATATAGGGGATACCTACCCAGATATTCAAAACGATAAGCAATATTTTGGACGCTATCGGATTTTGCCACAGCGACAGCTGATTTGCCGCCAGCATACTGTCGGGGAGCCAATTCCAATCAATCAGCACCTTACCGATAAGGCCTGATGAACCGAACAGCTTAGCAACGTAAAGAAGCGAAACGAACTGCGGAATGGCGATAGTCATAACGAGTATCGTACGCCAGAACTTTTTGATCTTAATTCCCTTTTTGTTTATCATAATAGCGACAAACATACCGAGGAAGTAGTTTGTGAATGTAGCAAAGAATGCCCACATAAGCGTCCACGAAAGTATTTCGCCGAACGCAACGCCGAGACCGCCTTCGCCGAAATCGAGCAGCTCGTTGAAATGGTCAAATCCCATCCACGAGAAGAGATTTGAAAATCCGTCGTGAGCCGCATCATAGCTTGTAAAGGCGATAAGCACCATATAAATTATAGGCAATACGGTGAATGCGAAGATACCGCCGAGCGGGATAGCAAGAAGTGTTTTATGAAACTGGTCGTCAAGAACGGATCTCAAATCATCCTTGCCGCTTTTTACCTTTTTGCCCTTTGCGGTAATATTCATACAAATACGGCACTGTCTTACCTGCATACGCCACGTGCAAACGAATGCGACGATGAAAATAACGGTTAAAAGACCGTACAAAAGCACCTTGACAGAGTCATCACCCGGCACCCATATATCCGTATCGTATATCATATCGTATTCGAATTTACCCTGAACAGTACCGACAGTTGCTCCCTTTTGGAACCAATTTACCTTTGAAAGCCAGTAAAGACCGCCGCTGGGTACAAACATATAAGCAAAGAAGACAGCCTCGAAAACGAGGAACAAAATTCCTCTTAATATCTGCCCATAATAGAAATTACCGAAGCCGAAAATGAGGAACGAAAGCTTGACAGCCCAGTTACCCTTTGTGAACGTGGTAATTATATCGACAAATTCATCCTTGATAGCCAGACCGCAATTCTTGAACAAAGTAAGTATTGCGAGTCCGAGCTTTTTGAAATATGACGGAACAGAGCAGAAAAATAACTTCAGCTTATACCAAAAAGCAGAAGCTTTATTAAGTTTTAAATAATCTAAATCGTTTAATCTTTTCATATTCAGAATATAGCGATTTTCTACTACTCCTTATAGAAATAAAAAGGCATTGTTAGCAGGCGCAAAGACACTGTTTGTTCTTTTACACCGGCTAACAATGCCTTTTTGGCTTTGGCAAGGGCTGAGCCCTTGCCAAAGATTTTGAAAATACTGTTATAATTATTCAGCGGGAACCAATGTGATCTCAGCTGTTGTATCTTCGTTGATAACAAGCTTGATAAAGTAGTTGCCAGCAGTTTCTACCTTGAAGTTAGGCTTGTCGGAAAGCGGAATGCTCTTATCCGCATTTGCAGCATTGTCGCCGTATGCAGTCTTCCAGTCCATACCAAGACGAACCTTGAATTCACCGCCTGCGTCGATTGCAAGAGCTTCCTTGGATGTCCAAGTTCCCTTGGGATCTTCCTTCATTTCGAAGTCTGTATCCCACATTGTGCCGTTAACAGCACCGATTACTGTAAAGGATGTTCTCTGCTCGGGTGTGAGCTCGATGAACTTCTTAACTGCATCAGCGTATGCGTTAAGAGCGTTCTGGAGATCGTCAACACTTTCAGCAGACTTTGCAGCTGCGCCGAGGTTCTTTACTGTATCCCAGAACACACCTGCGATCTGACCCTGGGGAATACCGTTTGCGCTCTGCTTAGCAAGAGCTGCAAGGGAAACGTTTGCCTGAACTGCTTCAGAAGCCTGAGCGTCCTTGTTGGAAGGACCCCACTGGTAAGCGTTGAATCTTTCGAGCTGGCAGTCCTTGTTTGTAAGGAACTGTGCGAGAAGTGAAAGAACTGCTGCACGCTTAGCATCGTCCTGGGGCTTAACACCCATAAGCTTATAGCCTGTGTATGAGCCGAGGTGGTAAGAAGTACCGTCTACTTCAAAGGAAGGAAGGTCTGTAGCTGCGAGGTTTTCACCGAAGTGAGCAACAGCAGCTTCTGCATTCCATGTACCTGTGACAACTACACCTGCATCTGTGAATACGTTAGCGTCGCTGTCGTATGCTGTAGACTTAGCAAGCTTCTGCATACCCTTCATAGCGATAAGACCCTTGTCGGATGCAAACGTATCGTCAACGGAAACGAATTCGCCCTTTTCGTTAGTTGTCCAGTTGGAGTGACAGCCTGTTGCAAAGAAGAAGGATGCTGTGTACCAGGAGTCT
>JAZQTY010000312.1:0-2862 GCA_045631025.1 Eubacteriales bacterium | reverse complement strand
ATTTTAGTTAAAGTATCCCTCTCTGTAGAGAAGCTCGGCAATAAGCACTGCACCGCCTGCTGCGCCGCGGAGGGTGTTGTGGGAGAGGCCTACGAACTTGTAGTCGTAAACGGTATCCTCACGGAGTCTGCCCACGGTAACGCCCATGCCGCCGTAAATATCGCGGTCAAGAGCTGCTTGAGGACGGTTATCCTCCTCGAAGTAAGTGATAAACTGTTCGGGAGCGTGAGGAAGCTTCATTTCCTGGGGCTTTCCTGCAAAATTCTTCCAAGCCTCGAGTATCTCTTCCTTGGTGGGCTTGTTTTCAAATCTTACGAAAACAGCTGCAGTATGTCCGTCGGTTACGGGAACGCGAATGCATTGGGTTGTGATAACGGGGGCGTCAGCCTTGACGATCTCGCCGTTTTCAACCTTACCCCAAACTCGCAGAGGCTCCTGTTCACTCTTTTCTTCCTCGCCGCCGATGTAGGGAATAACGTTGTCGATCATTTCAGGCCACTCGTTAAAGGTCTTACCTGCGCCGGAAATTGCCTGATAGGTGGTAGCAACTACCTCTTTTATGCCGAACTTACGCAGAGGCGTAAGAGCGGGAACGTAGGACTGAATAGAGCAATTGGGCTTAACTGCGATAAATCCGCGCTTGGTACCAAGGCGCGCTCTCTGCGCCGCGATAACCTCAAGGTGAGCGTCGTTTATTTCCGGAATTACCATAGGAACGTCGGGAGTCCAACGGTTTGCGGAGTTGTTCGATACGACGGGGATCTCCGCCTTTGCGTACGCCTCCTCAAGAGCCTTTATCTCGTCCTTCTTCATGTCAACGGCGCAGAAAACGAAGCTTACGAGCTTGCCCATTTCCTCGATGTTTGCCGCGTCGTGAACGATCATAGATTTATACTGCTCGGGCATGGGAGTTTTCATCTTCCAACGAGCGCCGACTGCCTCCTCGTAAGTCTTGCCCGCGGAACGAGCAGACGCTGCAAGCGCAGTTACCTCAAAATAGGGGTGATTTTCAAGCAAGGTCAAAAAGCGCTGACCAACCATACCGGTTGCGCCGACAACACCAACCTTCATCTTTTCCATAGTATGTATTCCTTTCAAAAATAAAAATAAAAAATTATCCACTATATTAATATTATATCACATTCCTAAAAAAAATCAACACAATTTAATATGGTAAAACGTAGAATTCTCGCCACCAAGACTCTAAAAAAACAATAAACTTGCCTAAACGAGACGTGCTTTTAATATTTTTTGCTTTTTGTCGGCGCGCTGTATACGACGACACAGCGAGGATTAAAAAATCCAGCTTTGCGGCAACTCAAAATACGGACTGAAAAGACGGAGAAACAAATGCTCTTGAATTCGCATTTGTATCTCCGCCGTATTTATTGTTGAAAATGTAAATAAATTGAGAAATCGTAGGTATCCGAAGTAAAAAGTATTGACATTTGACAACAAATAGTGTAAAATATAGGTATATGTCATTATCATTTTTTTGATGTAAATAAGCAAAGAAACTGAAGGGATAAGGAGGTGCTAAAATGATAGAGGCAATTATAGCGGGTGCCGCGGCGTTTGTTGTTGGTGCGGTAGCTTTTACGTTCGTCGGTTACGGCGTTCGCAAAAAGAGAGCCGAGAAGGAAATAGGCTCTGCCGAGCAAGAAGTCAAGAGACTTCGCGAGGAAGGCGCAAAGCAAGCGGAAACCCTTAAAAAAGAAGCGTTGCTCTCCGCAAAGGAAGAGATCCTCAAGCAGAGGACGGAAGCCGAAAAGGAGATAAAGGAACGCAGAGCGGACGTTTCCAGAATGGAAAGACGAGTTACGCAAAAAGAAGAAAATCTTGATAAGAAGTCGGAGGCGCTCGAACGCAAGAACGAGCAGCTTGACAAGAAGATCAAGGAAAACGAGGCTCTTACGGAGCAGATCAATCAGCTTCGCGAAAAGGAAATAGAGATTCTTGAAAAGATTTCGGGTATTTCCGTTGAGCAGGCGAAGGACGAGCTGCTTGCAAGAACCGAGTCTGCGATAAAGCACGAGCTTGCGCAGAGAATGTCCGAGCTTGAAACACAGTTCAAGGAAGAAGCGGACAGCAAGGCAAAGAATATTATTTCCTTGGCGATACAAAGATGCGCAGCCGATCACGTAGCGGAGGCTACCGTTTCCGTCGTGTCTCTCCCCAATGAGGATATGAAGGGAAGAATTATCGGACGTGAGGGAAGAAATATTCAGATGCTTGAAAAGCTGACGGGAATCGAGCTTATAATCGACGATACCCCCGAAGCAATTACGCTTTCCGGATTTGATCCCGTTCGCAGAGAAACTGCAAGACTTGCTCTTGAAAAGCTTATCGCCGACGGACGTATTCATCCGTCGAGAATCGAGGAGACCGTTGAAAAGGCGGCTCGCGAGGTCGAGGCGGGAATCAAGCAGGCAGGAGAGAGGGCAACCTTTGACGTGGGTATCCACGGAATCAATCCTGAGCTTATCAGAATGCTTGGCAGACTTAAGTACAGAACCAGTTATGGTCAGAACGTACTCAAGCATTCAATAGAAGTAGCGCTTATCGCCGGTATGATAGCCGACGAGCTTGGAGTTGACAGCGTAGTTGCAAAGCGCGCGGGACTTCTCCACGATATTGGTAAGGCGCAGACACACGAGATGGAAGGCTCTCACGTTGAGCTTGGCGTAAATCTCGTAAAGAAGTACAAAGAGGGTCGTGATATTATTCACGCAATTGAAGCGCATCACGGCGACGTTGAACCTCAGACCATCACAGCAGTTATCGTCCAGGCGGCAGACGCGATATCCGCGGCTCGTCCCGGCGCCCGTCGTGAGGATCTTGAGAACTACATCAAGAGACTTG
>JAZQTY010000311.1:0-5103 GCA_045631025.1 Eubacteriales bacterium | reverse complement strand
TCGGTGACGGAAAATACGGTATAAACAAAGACGACCGCCGTCGCGGCTTTAAATATCAGGCACTTTACGCCTACCGACTTGAATTTCCCAAAACGAAAGAGGAAAACAGTCTTTCTTATCTTGAGGGACGCTCATTCGCACTTGATAAAAAGGATATTTGGTTTATTTAAAGGACGGTGATACGTATAAAAATATTTAAATGTGACAGAAAATGGAAGCGATTTCTGTTTCTTGGCGTTAGCGGAATTCTTACGGGGCTTACGGTGGTTTTTCCCGAGGTCGGATTTTTGCAGTGGATTACTTTAATACCCGTAGGACTCTTTCTTATCGATGCCGACTCTGACGGCGTTCGCGCAAGGGGAGCGTACGGCTACGGACTTTTCTTCTTCTGGTGCTATTTTGCCGTTATCTTCCATTGGTTTATGGATATGTATCCGCTTGATTTCATTGACGGAATGACTCCCGCGGCGGCTGCCGTAGTCTGCTTGGCCGGTTGTCTTGGGCTTTCGGGCTTTCAAGCGGCAATAGGTGGGGTTGCGTTCGTTGCGATAAGGGCGCTTTTTAAAACTCGCTTGCTTACTCGCTTTGAATATTTACGCCCGTTTTGCGTGGCGGGAATATGGGCGATACACGAGTGGTCCCAAACTCTTGGTTGGTGGGGCGTTCCGTGGGGCAGACTCCCGCTCGGTCAGGTGAAATACGTCGCGGGGCTTCAGACGGCTTCGCTTTTTGGCTCGTATTTCGTTACCTTCGTGCTGGTTGCGGTGAATATGTGCTTGGCGTATTTGTTGCTTCATATTGCCTTGCGTGGCGTAAGAAGAGTGATGATCTCCGCCGTTTGCTCAATGCTCGTATTTCAGTACGGCGTGGGAGCGCTTCTGTACTTTACGCCCGTTGACGGAGAAGAGACTGTCAAGGTCGCTATGGTGCAGGGAAACGTCTCGTCGAATGAAAAGTGGTCGGATGAGAGCACGCTAAAAACTATGGCTGTCTATTGGGAATATACTTACAAGGCGGCGAATGAAGGTGCTGACGTCGTAGTGTGGCCGGAAACAGCAATGCCGTGGGTTCTTGACGAGGGCTCGCTGAAGCGCAATGAGTGCGCATCTCTTGCAAAGGACGCGGGCGTTACGCTGCTCGTGGGTGCTTTTACGAGGGGAGAGAACGGCGAGCTTTACAATTCGGTTATTTGCTTTAATCCCGACGGTACGGTAGAGGACAACGTCTATCTCAAGCGCCGTCTCGTTCCGTTCGGAGAGTTCGTTCCGTTCCGTGATTTTCTTGAATTTATAGCTCCGCCGCTTGCCGATATGGTGAGAAACGACGAGGACTTAACAGTTGGAGATAGATCCGAGGTGTTTGATACGGATAAGGTCAAGATAGGAAGTATAATATGCTACGACCAGCTTTATGAAGCTATTAGCCTCGAGGCTACGGCGGCGGGTGCCGAGATAATTACAGTCTCAAGCAACGACTCGTGGTTTACAAGCTCCGCAGCTCCCGATATGAATAACGCTCAATCCCAGCTTCGCGCCATAGAAAACGGAAGATACGTCGCGAGAGCGGCAAACACCGGATTGACTACGGCTATCAACTCAAAGGGCGAGGTTATCGACAGTATCCCCCCGCTTGATGACGGACTTCTTGTAGCGGATTTCCACGTTAATACCCACCAAACTCTATATACTTCAACGGGAAATGTATTTATTCTCTTGCTTTCCGTAGCCTTCGTAGCTATCCTTTCGTGCGAAATCGGAATGTATATTTATAAAAATATAAAAATAAAAAACGTTAAATATACTTGACAAATGTCGTACTCGGTGATATAATACACAGTAGTAAAGGTTTTTATTATATAATAATTTAAGGAGGAATATTATGAAAAAAACCGTTAGAATTTTTGCAGTCGCAATAGTAGCGATCATGCTTTGTCTCTCTCTTACATCCTGCTTCGGCACTAAGCTTTCGGGAGAGTATGAGTCCAAGGTTGACGTTGGTATTGCAGAGTATCAGGTAGTTTACGAGTTCAAGGGCTCCAAGGTTACCGTAACCGAGAAGTCTACCATTATTGGAAACGTAAACAAGAACACCTACGAGGGTACTTACAAGATCGAGGGTAAGGACGACGAAATGGAGATCACCTTTGATTTCGAGGATGAGGGTGCGGTTGCAAAGGACGGCACCAAGACTCTCAAGATCGAGGACGATTACATAGTTATAGGCGGTCAGACCTACGTAAAGGACGTTGACTGATTTCTTTTAAAATATCGGCGGGGAAGCTCGCCGATATTTTTTTTGTTAAAAAGGTGTTGACAAATAAAGTAAGATATGGTATAATCTTAATTCGGTACGGAGTTTTGCAAAAAAAATTCCGTCTCCTTACCGCAGGTAAATTCTTATTCATGCTTGCGGTCTTAAGTCCATAGGGAGGTGTAAAAAATGGAAAAGGTAATCAATTCTTACGAGTGCCTGTTCATTGTTGATGTAACTGTCGGAGACGAAGCTACTAACGCAACCGTGAACAAGTTCATGTCTTTGGTTGAGGCTAACGCCGAGGTCGTAGACGTGGCAAAGTGGGGCAAGCGCCGTCTTGCATATCCGATCAACGATATGCCTGAAGGATACTACGTTGTAGTAACCTTTAAGTCTGCGCCCGAGTTCCCCAGCGAGATGGATCGTCTTTTCAACATCGATGAGTCTATTATGCGTTCGATGATTGTTAAGCTCGATTACGATGCAGCCGAGAAGAAGGCAGCAAAGCTCGCAGCAGTAGAAGCTACCGAGGCTGAAGCAAGCGCTGAAGCTGAAGCAACTGACGCTGAATAATTACGGTTGAGGGAGGTTTAAAATGTCTAATCTGAATCTCAACAAGGTCGTTCTTGCGGGACGTCTTACAGCAGAGCCTGAACTGAAGCAGACACCGTCCGGTGTATCTGTTGTCAGAGTCAATCTCGCTATCAACCGCAGACGCAGAAATGCTGATCAGAATGAGCAGCAGCAGACCGATTTTATCACGATCGTAGCGTGGAGACAGACTGCAGAGTTTATCTCCAAGTACTTTAGAAAAGGCGCGGCGATATGTGTAACGGGAAGCATTCAGACAAGCACCTGGACCGACCAGCAGGGACAGAAGCGTTATTCCACAGAGGTAGTCGTTGACGACGCAATGTTCGTTGATTCCAGAAATGAGAACGGCGACATGGGCGCGGCTTACGCTACCGACGCATACGGATCTGCTCCGTCCTATTCTTCAAATGCAGGCGCAGCGCCTAATTTTGAGGAGCACAACACAGACGACGATCTGCCGTTTTGAGTTGACACATCAACAAAATATTAACAGGAGGATTCAATCATGGATACGAATAAAACCGAAGCAGCCGTTCGTACGCCCAGACCTATGGTGCGTAGAAGAAAAAAGGTTTGCATTTTCTGTGCAGATAAGGTAGATTTCATTGACTACAAGGATTCTGCAAAGCTCAGAAAGTTCATCAGTGAGCGCGGAAAGATTCTTCCCAGAAGAATTTCCGGAACCTGCTCCAAGCACCAGCGCGAGCTTAATACCGCTATCAAGCGTGCAAGACAGGTTGCGCTTCTGCCTTACGTTACCGACTAATAGTAACTGAATAAATCAAGTCGAGATGCTTTCGCAGCTTTTGCGTTGGTGCCTCGACTTGTTTTTTTCGTTGTAATTAGATAATTGATGGGGAAACGCTGTAAATGAGCACGTTTTTGAAAAAAATAAAACTTTTTTTAAAAAAGGTATTGCAATAATTGGAAAAGTATGATACAATATATGACTGTATGGACGAATTTGGTTGCGCACCCTCTCATGCGCGCCGTTTCGGTTTTTACCAACATAAATTCTGACGGAGGTGAAATTCAATGCCGAATATCAAGAGCGCGAAGAAGCGTGTACTCGTTATCAAGACGAAAACCATGCAGAACAAGATCTTCCGCACACAGCTCAAGACCGACATAAAGAAGTATCAGGCTGCTCTCGCTGCAGGTGATACCGCTGCTGCCGAGTCCACCTACAAGGCTGCTGTTAAGAAGATTGACCAGGCTGCCGCTCGTGGAATTATCCACAAGAATGCCGCTGCCCGTAAGAAGAGCCAGTTTACAAAGGCCCTTAACAATATGTAATTTTAAGCGTGTACAGACTCTCACCTCTGTATACGCTTATTTACTTTTACAGGCGCCTTTTGCGACTAAAGATATTGACAAAGCGGTAATTTTTTGTTATAATCGTAAGGATAAAATAAATTGAGGTGTTTTATGAATATGAAAAAGATACTTTGCTTGATTCTTGCTCTTGCTTCTTGCGCCTTTGCTTTTTGCGCTTGCCAAGATACGACGCTTTCGTCAGGAAACGGAACGGGTACGCAAAGCGTGCAGACCGAGCCCTCTTACGATTATGCTCCGGGCAGAAAGGCTCCGACGCTTGACGAAATAAATATGCAGAAGTACGACGATATAAGCGCGTTTGAATATTGCGAGGAGCAGACTGATTACGTTTTGATCGACGTTGCAGGCTACGGAAAGATACTTATTCGTCTTTATCCCGACGTTGCTCCCGCAACCGTTGAAAACTTTAAAAATCTCGTTTCCGAGGGCTTTTACGACGGTCTTATCTTTCACAGAGTTATTAAGGACTTTATGATACAGGGCGGCGACCCTCTCGGTACGGGAACGGGTGGCTCTGATAAAAACATCGTGGGCGAATTTGCCTCCAACGGCTTTAAGAATAACCTGCCTCACGTTGCGGGAGTCGTTTCCATGGCAAGATCGGGCAAGCCCAACTCTGCTTCGTCGCAGTTCTTTATCTGCCATAAGACGTCCGAGCACCTCGACGGTGATTACGCCGCGTTTGGCTTCGTTGTATACGGTCAGAACGTCGTTAACAAGATAGCAAAGGTGCAGACTGACTCAAACGACAAGCCCCTTACGGACGTCGTTATTACCTCGATAAGATTCGTTAAGGAAACGCAGACCGTCTCTAAAGATACTGCAGATACTACGGGAAATACCGATAATACGACTACTGTCAGCTGATATAAAAAAGCCGTCGAAGTCGGAGGCCAAGCGGTCTTAGGAAGACAACAC
>JAZQTY010000310.1:0-4554 GCA_045631025.1 Eubacteriales bacterium | reverse complement strand
AAGAGCGTCCTCGATTACGTTACCAATCAGGACGACTTCAAATTCGTCGACGGATATGTCGAGCTTCCCAAGCTTCCCGGACTCGGCGTCGAGGTAAACCGCGAGCTGGTTATCGAGGAAAATAAAACGCCCCACAACTGGAAGAACCCCGTTTGGCATCACGTTGACGGCTCCGTTGCGGAGTGGTAATTTATGAGGAGATATCTTATATCCGAGCGAGGGGAGTTTTATAAGGCTAACCTGCATTGCCACACCAATATTTCAGACGGAAAGTGGACGCCGGAGGAAGTAAAGCAGCGCTATAAGGAACGCGGATATTCCATAGTGGCGTATACCGATCACGACGTGTTCGTAACTCACAACGATCTGCGCGACGAGGATTTTTTGCCTCTTAACGGATACGAG
Source organism: Eubacteriales bacterium (assembly GCA_045631025.1). Lineage (GTDB taxonomy): Bacteria > Bacillota > Clostridia > Oscillospirales > CAG-272 > HGM12713. The sequence goes on along the minus strand of JAZQTY010000310.1, from coordinate 4,149 downwards.
CTGGAGTTTTATCCTCCGCAGAATGGAGTTCGAAGAACGAAGCTGTGTCACGTTTGCTTCGTTTCTCTCGACGAGGATAAAAAGCTTCAGAGGATATTTTATAAGAGCAAAACTCTTGATAGGAATCTCGGAGCATTTACACTGGACGATAGTAGAGAGCCCATAGAGCAGACGTATTCGGCAGATCATATTTCGGACGTTATGGCCAAGGGAAGGGAAGAGGGATTTTTCGTTACCTACAACCACCCGACGTGGTCCTTGGAGGATATGAACGATTATTGCGGCTACCACGGTATGAACGCGATGGAGATAGTAAACTACGGCTGTATTGTGGACGGATATGACGATCATAACGAACGAGTTTACGACGATATGCTGCGCGGCGGTGAAAAAATTTACTGCGTAGCGACCGACGACAATCACAATTACAAGCATATCGGACATCCGAACTGCGATTCGTTCGGAGGATTTACTATGATAAAGGCTGACGGACTCAATTACGGAGACGTTGCCAAGGCTTTGAAGGCGGGTAATTTTTACTCTTCCGAGGGTCCCGAGATAAAAGAGCTTTATATCGAGGACGGAAGGGCTTATATCACTACCTCCGAGGCGTCAAGGATATATATGGTATCGCAAGGTCAAAGTAAATCAAAAACTGCTGAAAGCAAGGGCGAGACCGTTACTTCAGCAAGCTTTAGCTTTTATCCCGAGAAAATGGATTATATACGCTTCGTCGTTTTTGATAAGGAGAACAGGTGCGCGTACAGTAACGCTTACTTTTTGTCTGATATTCTGTGAGATGAAGCAAATGGAAACAAATGAAATCAAAGCGGGGAATAGAACACCGTTTAAACCGTGTAATAAGGAGAGCTTATGGATTTAAGGATAGGTTGGTCAGAGGTAAGCATAACGCCTAAACAGAGGGTTTTTCTTGCCGGACAGTTTTACGAAAGAATTTCTGAATACGTTGAAACGGAAATAACCGTTACGGCTATGGCTATTGAGGCGAGTGGCTCACAGATGGTTATTTGCTCGTGCGATCTTGAGGGAATAGGAGATAATCTTGTAGCGGAAACTCGCAAGAGGCTTGCAGACGTGGACGGATTGGATCCAAATAGCGTTATAATACACGCAACTCATTCGCATACGTCGATAGATTATTACAGTAAGAGAAAAATAGATCTCGGTACGTCGCTCGGCATTCTGGCTCAACTTTTGGCAAATGCTACAGGAAAGAAGAACGAGGAGCTACAGCCCCAAGAGGACGTTATGGACGAGCGCGAGGCGCTGTATTGGCTTGCCGATAAGATATCCGAGGCTGCGAAGGCTGCTTGGGAGCAGAGAAAACCTGCGTATTATACCAATGAGTTTGGCAGAGCGGCAGTCGGAATGAACCGCAGAGTTTGTTACAGCGACGGAAGCGCAAAAATGTGGGGAGATACGAATACGGCAACCTTTACAGAGCTTGAGGGCGGCAACGATTCCGGAATAGAGCTTATATACGCGTTTGACGAAAACAAGAAGCTTACGGGTATAGTCGCAAACGTCGCGTGTCCCTCTCAAGTAGTTGAGCAGAGGAGCTTTATTTCCTCGGACTATTGGGGAAAGGTGAAGATACTGCTTCGCGAAAGATTCGGAGAGGAGCTTTACGTGCTCGGACTTTGCTCGCCCGCGGGCGACCAGTGCCCCCGCGATCTTATTCGCTGGGTAGATCCCGAAACGCCTATTAAGGACCCCAACGTTATAAGAGAAAACGTAATTTTGAGAAAAGCCGATCCCTCTATGTACGATATTAAGGGTACTTGGAGAATCGGAAAGAGAATTTCCAGAGAGATAATCGACGTATACGACGATATAAATAAAGACGAATTGCAATCCGAGGGCTTGCTTTGTCACAAGACTATGATGCTCGATATGCCTATTCGCCGAGTGACTCCTGCGGAGTACGAAGCGGCAAAGCGCAGAATTGAGGAATTCGCAAGTAAGGCGGGAGAGATCAGTTTTGCGGACAACGCGGCTATGCACGTTTACGCGGGAACTATCGCAAGATTCTCGGCGCAGGAAAAGTATGACTTATATCCCGTAGAGGTACATATCGCGCGTCTCGGAAATATCGCGTTTGCAACCAGCTCCTTTGAGCTTTTCCTTGACTACGGTAACCAGATAAGAGCGAGAAGCAAGGCGCAGCAGACCTTCCTTATTCAGCTCGCTTGCGGAGCGCACGGATATCTTCCTACCGAAAAGGCGGAGCGCGGAGGTCACTATTCCGCATACGTATCGAGCGGTGTTACTGGACACGAGGGCGGAGATATACTCGTCAGAAAAACTGTTGAGGAAATCAACAGAATGTTTGATTGAGGTGTAGAATGAATCTGTTGGGAATAGATATAGGCACGACGTCGGTAAAGGCGGCGGTGTTTGACGAAGGTCTTAAATGCATTCATAGCAGTACGGCGGATTATACGCTTGACGCTCACGGAGATATAGTCGAGTTTGACGCCGAGAGCTACTGGAGCATAGTTAAGGCTGAAATAGAAAAGGCGAGGGCAGTATGTAAAATAGACGCCCTTGCGGTAGATACTCAATGTGAAACTCTGATACTGACGGATAAAGAGGGAGCTCCTCTTTGTCCTGCTATCGTTTGGCTTGACAACAGAGCAACAAAGGAAGCCGAGATAATCGCAGAGCATTTCGGTCACAAGCGAGTTTATGAGGTAACGGGACAGCCCGAGATAACCGCAACGTGGCCCGCCTGCAAGCTTCTTTGGGTAAAGAGAAACCGACCTGATATATGGGGAAAGGCGGAGAGAGTATTTCTTCTTGAGGATTGGATACTCTTTAAGCTCACGGGTAAGTTTATAAGTGAAAAAACGCTTCAGTCCTCGACTATCTACTTTGACATACATAAAGGTCAGTGGTGGAGCGAGATGCTTGACTTTATCGGAGTTCGCCCCGAAATGCTCCCTACGCTTCATTCAAGCGCGTCTCTCGTGGGAGAGTACGACGGCATAAAGGTCGTTACGGGTGCTATCGACCAGATAGCGGGCGCTATCGGAGCCGGCGTCGTTAAGCAGGGAACGGTCAGCGTTATGACGGGAACGACGATGGTAATATTCCTTCCGTCGGAGACAGTACCCGAATACGACGAAAAGAGCATAGTGCCTTGTCACTATAACTATGACGATAAGTACTGTCTGCTCTCTTGGACGCCCACGGCGGGAATGGCGCTAAAGTGGTTCAGAAACGCCCTTTGTGAGAACTTCTCCTTCGCCGAGCTTGACGGACTTGCAAAGAATGTGAGTGCGGGAAGCGACGGCTTGACGTTTTTGCCTTACCTTTGTGGCTCGACCATGCCCAAGTATAATCCGGATGCAAGAGGAAGCTTCACCGGACTTACCGCAGAGCACGGCAGGGGACATTTCGTTCGCAGCGTTATGGAGTCGGTTGCTTGTATGCTTAAGGCTAACCTTGAATATCTCGGACTCGAGGTGGACGAGATAAGGGCGATGGGAGGCGGAGCAAACAGCCCTCTTTGGTGTCAGATGAAGGCGGATATGACGGGGAAGAGACTCGTAACTCTCAAAAACAAGGAAACTGCTTGTCTCGGTACGGCAATACTCGCAGGCGTTGGGGTCGGCGCGTTTGAGTCCGTTGAGGCGGCGGCAGAGCGTATAGAGCTCGACAAAGCATTCGAAGCGCAAGGTACCGACTATACCGAGTGCTATGAAAGATATAAATATTACGATAGTATACTTAATACAAAAAAGGAGTAAAAAGAAATGGCAAAGATAGGATTCGTAGGCTTCGGTGAGGTAAATACTCCCGTTGACGTAATTGTAAGAAAATGTAAGGCTGCAGAGGAGGCTCTCAAGGCAGAGGGGCTTGATCTCGTGTCCGTTTATCCCGTTGCTGACGATTATGAGGAGACTCAAGTAAAGTCGGCTGTCGAGGCTCTCTCCAAGGACAGCTTTGACGCGCTCGTAGTGTGCGTTGCTGGTTGGATACCCACCCACGCGGTGCTCAAGGTTACCGAGCATTACAGACATCTTCCCATGGTGCTTTGGGGCCTTTGTGGCTGGTACGAGGGAGATAGACTCGTAACTACCGCAGACCAGGCGGGAACCACGGGACTTCGTGCTACCTTTGAAG
>JAZQTY010000309.1:0-12629 GCA_045631025.1 Eubacteriales bacterium | reverse complement strand
GGCTCGAACGTCTGCACTGTCACCAAGCTCGATGCCAAGTCCCTCGAGTGCGGCGATATCGGACGAGCAGAGCAATCCCTTGTTATCAACGACTTGAGGAAATTCTCCCTCGCATAGACCTATTACGAAAACGTATTTGGGATAAGACGAGCGGAGCATTGAAGCAGAGCCAATGGTAACCTCGTCAATAGACGTAGGAATAGTTCCGATCTGCGTTTGTTCAAAGGCAAGCTTGAATATGGTATAGAAGTCGTCAATCGAAGGCGGAACGTCCGAAAGAGCTTCTCCGATATCGGCAAGAGTTTTGAGGATTACGTCATATACGCCCAAAAGCTCCGAGGCTGTTTTTTTATTTCCAAATGACAGCTCGCGCAGAGCAAGCCGACTGCTTTTTTCACGCAGCTCGGATTTTTCCGCGTAACGATATACGGCGCGGCAGATATCCGCCATGCTTTGTGACGTATCAAGCTCGGTGAAGAAAAGTTCAAGCGGCTCGCAAAGACGCTGTCTTACGTCGTTTGCCGTATTAAGTATGGATTTACCACGCTCGGAAATCCTTGCGGAAAAGCCGTCGGGATTCATCGTCCACTCGCCCTGTGTGTAACGCGCTCCCGATATGTTCCAAGTGTTTATGTATTCTTCAAAAACGTCTGCTTCGCGTAGCGTAAAGCTGCAAAGTCCCGTTTTTATATGAGAAATAACGTCGTTCTTTCTCCAACCGAATTGCTTTATTCTTATTGCGGTCATAATAAACTTTACGGGCGCAAGGGCGCACAGGTCCGTTTTCTGCGAGAAGAAGAAATTTATGCCGGCGTTTGTAAGCGCAGGCTCAAGGATTCCGCGATATTTATCGGCGTCTCGCGCAATTATGACTATGTCACGGTAACGCGCACCGTTCTCCAAAAGCTCCAGAATATGGGAGGCAACTGCCTCTGCTTCGGCATATGGCGAGTCGCATATCTCGGCAACGATACGACCGTTAGCCCTTGGAGACTCGGGATGTTCGCCGTTAGCATCAAGCCTCCAAAGATTGTCTGAAAGATATGATAAGGGATCGCTTGTATTTTTTGAATTGTCCGAAAGAATAATGTCGTTGTGCCCGCCCCATTTATTAGCTGATTTTTTTAGTGCCTTTAAGGATTTTTCAATACTTTCGGTGCTTATGTCGCTGTAAGAGGGAGAGGGAATGCAGATAGAAACCGTCGTGTTTTTTGCGCCTGCAAATATTTTTTCAATCACTCTGTGTTCTATTGCGGTGAACGAGGAAAACGAGTCAATGTATACGTTTTTACCGCTAAAGAAATCATGCTCGTCAAGTATCTCGCACAGCTTTGACAGATCGTCTGCGGCGTCACTGTAAACGTCACTGACAAAAACGTCGTAAGCACCGACGATTCGTATTATATCCGTAAGCCTTGCCGCAAGCTCCGGGTCGGAGGCTCTGCATTCTTCAGCAGCATTTTCAAGCACGTCTATTGAAATTCCGCTTGATTTTAACTGCATGACGGTAGAGAGCATAGTTCCAACGAAGGCAGGATCGTTCTCCGCGTTGCTTGAGTATTTTGTCAAAAGAGGAGCCACCTCGTGTAAAGCCTTCCACATGGTGATATATTTCATTGGCGTCGTTATATACGAATACGAAAGTCCGCCGTATTCGCGGCAAACTCTGTTATAAAGTCTTGAAAAATTCAAAACCTCTAATGATAGCTGCGCGCTTGCGGGAAGCTTTTGGAGAGTCAGTCTTTCTGCTTGGACTGCCTCTTGCTCGGGCACTATCAAAAGGGAGGGGATGCCTTCGCTTGCATCCTTTGCGAGCATTTCGAGTATTTTAGAGGTCTTGCCGCTTTCGTGGCTGCCAAAAATAAAATTTATCATACGCGTAGCCTTTCGGATAAAATCAGTATATTTCTATTGCGCAGGAGCACACCTTATCAATAACGCGTTCTTTAAGAAGAAAATAATAGCTGCGCCTGACTATGAGCACGTTTTCGCCGTCGTATCTGCAAATTCCAAAGCGTTTTTTCTTGCCGCTTACTCCAATGCCGTTGAAAACGAACGGTGAAACTACTATAACGGCACTGTTTTTTTGTTTTGCACATTCATTCACGTAGCCCTTGAAAAAATTAGATTTTCCAATGGCAGACTTGGATGGAAAAAACACGGTTACTTTTTTGTTTTTTAAAAATATCTTGTTGTGTCTTATGTGCTCGTGCCTTATGAATACGGTGAAAAGCCCCGCTATCTGTGAAGCAATAAGCGCCATAATTACGGATAGGAAAAGCGCTGACGAGGATATAGCGAATAGCGCGGCTGTTTCTACCGTTAAAAATACTACGGACGTTATTTTGAGAGTCGTAGTAATCAGAGAATATCTGCGAACGAATCTTAATATCCGTCTGTATACGTTGAAAAACGAGGTGTGGCTGATGTGGGCATAGAGATAGGATATATAGTTTTTTTTGGAAAACGTATACTCAAGCTGTGAACGAACGTCTAATGCGTGCTTGTATTTGTCGGAGTGCTTTTTGCGCGATAGAGTGCCGTGAGCCTCGTTAAGCTCCTTTTTTAAATCGTCATTTTCCCGTCGCAGTCGCGAGTTCTCGGCAGTCAGCTCTTTTATGCGCGCGTCTTTTGCTTGAAGCTTCTTTAAATCGTTTTGCATAAAACACCTCATTGTTAACAAAGGACTGTCCTACGTAATTATTTTATCACATTTTTGTTCTCAAAACAAGGTAAATATCCTATTTTTATTACTTTAAGAAGATAATTTTACTTTAATTCAATAAGTATTACAAATTTCTTCAAAAAACCGTCACATTATCAATTTATAATGTTAGTAGTGAATCCTTGTACTTTATAGGAGGTTAGATATGAATAATAATGACTTTGAAAAAAACAATAGCGATTTTTCTCAAAACGAGAGCGCCGGCGTAAATGAAACGGAATATTCTTCGAGAGGAGAAAGCAGATATTCTGCAAATTATACCCCCCCGAATTACGTTCCTAATTTTACGGTCGTTTCCGGAGCGGGAGACTCACAGAACGGCGACGGCAAAAAAGAAGAAAAGAAATCCAAAAAGAAGTACGGTATTGCAACCATTTTGATTGCGTGCGCAATTTCCGTCATCATATCCGTAACGTTAGGTGCGTTTGCAGGTGCGATTGCAGGCGGCGGCACGGTGTTCGGACTCTCCGCTCTCGGTGGAGAAAAGGAGGAGGGCGCTATAAATATCATCAGAAGTGACAGAGACATAACCGTAAGCGAAATTCCCGGTAATACCGGATATTCCGACTTGACGGTGGCTCAAGTTGCGGCGCTCGTTGGCGAGAGTGTTGTGGAGATCACCACCTCGCAGCTGCAAACGAATTTAATTTACGGTCAGTATGTTACGAGCGGCGCGGGAAGCGGAGTTATTTTTGATCAAAAGGGAACGCAGGGCTATATAGTTACTAACTATCACGTAATAGAGGGCGCGGATAAAATTTCAGTTCGCGTAAAGCTTGGAGACTCTTACAGAGAATATGCTGCTGAATATATTGCAGGCGATGCTGCCGGAGATATTGCAGTTATACGCATTAACGTTGCTGATGACCACACACTTACCGAGGCTGTATTCGTAAGTGACAGCGATAAGCTTATCGTGGGCGAGGAGGTAGTTGCTATCGGAAACCCCCTCGGCGAGCTTGGAGGCACTGTTACAAACGGTATTATAAGCGCGCTCGACCGCGAGATCGTAATTGAGAATAATACGATGGTTCTTCTTCAGACGAACGCCGCGATAAATCCCGGTAACTCGGGCGGCGGACTTTTCAATATGGCAGGAGAGCTCGTCGGCATAGTTAATGCGAAGCAGGCAAGCGCGGGCATTGAAGGACTCGGCTTTGCAATTCCCGCCAATAACGTCATAACGGCAATAAAGAGTGTTATAGATAACGGCTACGTTGCGGGAAGGGCAACTCTCGGTATAGAGGTCGAATACGGTACGTGGAAATACAGCCAATTCTCATTATCTTCTGTAACGGGTGTTATTATTACAAACGTCGGCTCAAACACGCAGTTCAAAAAGGGCGACTGCATACGCAAAATAGGCGACAGAGAAATCACGTCTCTGTTGGATTACAATAACGCTATTCGCGATCTTGAAGCGGATTCCACAGTAGTTGTTCAGGTTGAAAGAGAAAACAAGAAGATGGTTAGCGTAACCGTTCAAGTTAAAGAAAACACAGCTAAATATTAAAGGGGAATGCCTTATGTATCATTTGCTCGTTGTTGACGATGAGGTAAGAATACGATCAATAATAAAAAAATACGCAGAATTTGAGGGGCATACCGTAACCGAGGCAGGTGACGGAATGGAAGCCGTACGTCTTTGCAGAAGCGAAAGCTTTGATATCGTTATTATGGATATTATGATGCCGGAGCTCGACGGCTTTTCCGCTTGCCGCGAGATAAGAAAGGTATCTAATGTTCCGATAATTATGCTTTCGGCGCGCGGAGAGGAATACGACAGAATAAACGGATTTGAGCTTGGTATTGACGATTATGTCGTAAAGCCCTTCTCGCCTAAAGAGCTTATGCTTCGCATAGAGGCTATCATGAAGCGAGTAAGCAACAAAGGACAAGAGCAACCCAAAAAGGAAAACGTCGTAGTATCCCTTGACGGAGGGGGATTGCGCGCAGACGTTACTGCGAGAATAGTATACATTGACGACGCCAGAATAGAGATGTCGCCAAAGGAATACGACCTGTTCTTTTATATGCTTGAAAACAGAAACGTTGCGCTTTCAAGAGAAAGGCTTATAAGCGACGTATGGGGCTACGATTTCTTCGGTGACGTAAGAACGCTTGATACTCATGTTAAGCTTTTAAGAAAAAGTCTCGGGCGGTATGCGCGCATGATAGTGACGCTTCGCGGCGTCGGATATCGCTTTGAGGGATAAAGGAAGAGGATAAAGACGTGGAATATGCCTACAAAAAATACAAAATAGGAATAAAGTGGAAGCTTTTTGCAATAATTGCCACGTTCATAGTTTGCGCGCTGCTTTGTATTTGGTTTTTTCAGGTCGTTATGCTTAATATTTTTTATCAAGGCTCTATGTTTGCAGATCTTGCAGCGTCAGCAGACGATATAGTGGCGTGTCTTGATAATGAGGACGAGGCAAAGAAGCAGATATTTGAAAACTCAAGCAAATATTTTTTCAATATTTGGCTTCTTCGCGTAAAGGGAAATAGGGGTGAGATACTCGTTGAGGCTAACGGTGCGGGCGGCGCAGAGCTTTCGTTCTTAAAATACAAGATCGAAACTATGTACTCGCAGGCATCGGCAAACGGAGGCACGTATATTGCTACCATACCTATCGAGGAGTCGGAGAACACGTTTGAATTCAAGGTGCTTGAGGATAATTTCGGAAGTAAAAACGCTTTTCCCCAAATTACAAGCTATAACGGAACTATCGGAACGATATACGCGCGGATAGTAAATCTTGACGGGCGGGAATATATGATACTCCAATATTCCGTGCTTACGCCTCTTAATACTACCGTTACTATGATGAAACGGCAATTTGTCGTAATAGGCACGGTTATGCTCGTTATGGCGATAGGATTGGTCGTTATTATGTCAAGAATGATCACGAAGCCTATAATCAATATGAATAAAGCGGCAAAAAAGCTTGCCAAGGGTAGCTACGACGCCGATTTCTCCGGTAAGGGATACAGCGAGATCGAGGAGCTTTCGGAAAGTCTGAATTACGCTGCAAGCGAGCTTGCAAAGACGGATAATCTCCAAAAGGAGCTTATTTCAAATATTTCACACGACCTGCGTACCCCGCTCACTATGATAAAGGGATACAGCGAGATAATGCGAGATATTCCCGGAGAAAACACTTCGGAGAATGCGCAAGCTATAATCGACGAGAGCGAAAGACTCTCAAATCTCGTAAACGATATGCTTGACCTGTCCAAAATTCAGGCAGGCGCGAGAAAACCGCAGTTCGAGGAGTTCAGTATTACGCAGACGGTAAGAGAAACCCTCGGAAGGTACGAAAAGCTCGTTATACAGGACGGTTATAAGATTGACTTTATAGCAAACGAGGATGCGACGGTAAACGCTGATCGCGGAATGATTTTGCAGGTGATTTATAATCTTATCAACAACGCGATAAATTATACGGGCGAGAACAAATACGTTCGTGTAATGCAGGAGGTACGCGCTGACAAGGTGCGTATAAGCGTTACCGATACGGGAGAAGGAATTTCTGCAGAGGATTTAGCCCAGATTTGGAACCGTTATTACCGAGTAGATAAGGTACACAAGCGTGCGACTGTAGGCACGGGGCTTGGACTTTCTATCGTCAAGGAAATACTTGAGGCGCACTCGGCGTCGTTTGGAGTTGAGAGCGCTGTCGGAAACGGCACGACGTTTTGGTTTGAGATCGAGAGCGCGAAGTCTCCGCTTATCTTTAACGCAGAATACGACGGCGTAGGTGATTAAAAGTTATGGATATTTTAGATAAGAAAATCGTAAGCGCTCTACGTTGCCCGATCTGCGGTCAGCCTATGACTGTGCGTGGAGAGGGAAGCGCAAGTATATTGTGCGTAGGAGCAAGAAAGCATTGCTATGACGTTTCTGCAAGCGGTTACGTTAATTTTTGCCCACCGACCAAAAGCGGTGGTGGAGACTCAAAGGTAGCGGTGCGTTCAAGAACGGCGTTTCTGGATTGCGGATACTACGAGCAAGTAGCGTTAGCGATTAGGGATGCATGTGAAAAATACGGAAAAAAAGAAAAAATACTTATTGATGCAGGTTGCGGAGAAGGATATTATTCCTCATTTCTTGCAACTGCGGGATTTTCTTCGTTTGGCATTGATCTGTCGAAATTTGCGGCAGACGCGGCTGCAAAACGGGCAAAAAGAAATTCACAAGCTAATGCTTTTTTTGCAACTGCAAGCGTTTTTGAAATCCCCGTTTTTGATGGCACTGCGGGGGTGATTACCAACGTCTTTGCACCGTGCGCCGAGGACGAGTACGTGCGCGTTTTGTGTGAGGACGGTGTTCTTATAGTTGCATACGCCGGAGAGCGGCATCTGCTCGGACTTAAAGAGGCAATTTATAAGGACGCAAGAATAAACGAGGGAAGGGCTGATCTTCCCGTGAAAATGAGTCTCGTTGAGCAGCAACGCGTGGAATACTCAATCACTCTTGACTCAAATGATAAAATACTTAACCTTTTTGCTATGACGCCGTACTATTGGAAAACCTCTGTTGAGGATGCGGAGAAGCTGAAAGGTCTTGATAAGCTTACCACCGAGGTGGATATAATTATTGCAGTTTACAGAAAATGACAGAATAGAGGAACCGTAAATGAAGGTCAGCGTCGTAATCCCAATGTACAATGAAAACAAAATAATAGCGAGTACCGCGTGCGCGCTGTCCGAATTTATGGAGAGAAGCTTTGACGATTATGAGATAATATTCTTTGACGACGGTTCTTCTGACGGCTCTGCGGATACTGTGGAGAAGTTAGGACTTACTAACGTTAGAGTGATGAGCTACGGCGAAAACCGCGGTAAGGGCTGCGCCGTTCGTCACGGAATACTTGCGTGTAAGGGCGACGTCATAATATTTACCGACGCAGACCTTGCGTACGGCACGGACGTTATTTATGATGCTGTCGTTGCTTTTCAAAATGAGAAGAATGCGGATATTATTATCGGTTCGAGAAATCTGAATAAGGACGGTTACGGCGGATACACCCTTAAGCGAAGGCTTATGTCAAAGATATATATAAAGCTTTTATGCTTTGTGGGCGGATTTAAGCTTTCGGATTCCCAATGCGGTATTAAAGCGTTTTCCTCTGAAGCGGCAGAGCGTATTTTTTCGGATTGCTTGATCGACGGCTTTGCATTTGACTTCGAGGTGATCTTGCGGGCGCAAAAGCAAGGCTATAAAATAGCCGAAATGCCTGTAAAGATAGTTAACCATCGCGAGTCGTCCGTCCGACCGCTGCGTGACTCTCTTAAGATGCTTGGGGATATAAGGAAGATAAAAAAACAAATCAAAGCTGAAAAAACAGTGTGATTTTTGAGGAAGCGTATGAAAACTGTTATTCTTGATGCTTGTACCGTTACAAAGGGAGACCTTGATATGAGTCCGCTTTCCGCCTTTGGAAAGGTGGAATATTACGATATTCTTACACCCGAAAAAATAATTGAGGTGCTGGCTTTGGCGGATGCGGTCGTTTGTAATAAATCCGTTATTGATAGGCGCATAATTGATGCAACCGATCTTAAGTTTATCGGGGTTTTTGCGACGGGATATAATAATATTGACGTTGAGTACGCAAGAGAAAAGGGAATTGTAGTGTGTAACGTGCCGGGATATTCCACGGACTCCGTTACGCAGGTGACGTGGTCTTTTATTCTTGAGCTTGCATCCAATACCTCAAAGTACGCTTCGTCTGTGGCGAGTGGCGACTGGAAAAGAGCGTCGTATTTTACGTATTTTGATTTTCCAATTACAGAGCTCGCGGGAAAAACACTCGGAATATACGGTCTTGGCACTATTGGTATTTCCGTTGCGCGCGTTGGACTTGCGCTTGGGATGAAGATTGTTTCATATACGCGAACTCCGAAGTGTGTCGACGGTGTTGAGTTTGTGAGTGAGGACGAGTTGTTCTCAAGGAGTGATTTCCTAACGTTCCATTGTCCGCTGAACGATAAAACCGCCAAGGTTGTTAATGCAAGAACGTTGTCGCTTATGAAGCCTACTGCGTTCTTGATAAATACTGCGCGCGGCGGAGTGATTGACGAGCAGGCACTTGCAGATGCGCTCAAGAACGGTGTTATTGCGGGCGCGGCGCTCGACGTTCTTACGTATGAGCCTATGGCGGTGGATTGTCCGCTTTGGGGGATAGATAACTGTATAATAACCCCGCACGTCGCGTGGGCGTCTCTTGAATCGCGCACCCGTCTTATTGGCAAGGTGGCGGATAATTTAAAAGCATTCTGCGAAGGAAAGCCTATTAACGTTGTAAACGAATAAAAAAACAGGACGCAAAATTTGCGTCCTGTAAAATTTGAATTAAAGAGCGGAAACGATTGCCGCAGTGTCGCGCGCGATGACCAATTCCTCGTTGGTGGGGATAACGTAAACCGAAACTCGGCTTCCGTCCTTGGAAATTTTTGTGGATTCGGAACGACGGAATGCAAGCTTGTTTGCATCCTTGTCAAGCTCAATTCCGAGGAATTCGAGGTCCGCGCAAACCATCTCACGAAGCATGATGCTGTTTTCACCGATGCCTGCCGTGAAAACGACTGCATCAAGTCCGTTCATTACTGCAGCGTAGGAGCCGATGTACTTCTTGATCTGATGTTTGAGAATGTTAACTGCGAGCAATGCTTTTTCGTAGTTGGGATTTTCGGGACCTGCCGCGATTGCATCCTCAACGTCACGTGAATCAGAGGATACACCGGTGATTCCAAGGAATCCGGATTTTTTGTTCATAATATCGTTGATTTGCGCTCCGGATAAGCTTTCCTTGTCCATGAGGTAGGGAACTATCGCGGGGTCGATATCTCCGCATCTCGTACCCATCTCAACACCTGCAAGAGGAGTAAAGCCCATAGACGTGTCAACTACCTTGCCGCCCTTTACAGCAGTTATTGACGAGCCGTTTCCGATATGGCAGGTTACGATCTTCGTTTCCTCAACGGGCTTGTCAAGAAGCTTCGCCATCTCTCCGCTTACGTAACGATGAGACGTGCCGTGCATTCCGTAGCGGCGGATGCCGTACTTTTCGTAGTACTCGTAGGGAAGCGCGTAAATATATGCTTCCGGAGCCATAGTCTGATGGAAAGCGGTGTCGAATACCAAAACTTGAGGCTTTTCGGGCATGATCTCAAGGCAACCTCTAATACCCATAAGATGCGCAACCGTGTGAAGGGGAGCGAACTCACGACAAAGCTCAAGCTTTGCGAGTACGTCCTCGGTCATAAGAATGGAGCCGGAGAAAAATGCTCCGCCGTGAACGACACGGTGACCGATAGCCTGAATTTCGTTCATGTCCTTGATACATCCGTATTCAGCGTCGGTAAGATACTTAACGACCATCTTCATAGCGTCTGCATGATCCTTCATAGGAGAAAGCTCCTTGGTCTTAAGTCCCTTTGCGATTTGCTTGTGCTCAATAAGCGAGCCGTCCATTCCGATTCTTTCGCAGATACCCTTTGCGCTTACTACGTCGGTCGCCGTATCAATGAGCTGATACTTCAGTGAGCTTGAGCCTGCGTTGACTACCAAAATATTCATATTCAGTTACCTCCAAAGCAGAAGATTGTTTATATAGGTAATATTATACTACAACATTTTTTATTTTTCAAGAGATTATTAAAACTTTTTTGAATAAAGGAGATACAAATGTCAAATTTTTGCATAGTATCGGAATTTAATCCCTTTCACAACGGTCATGCATATCTTATAGACAAGGCACGGGAGATGGGCGCAGACACGGTGACGTGTATTATGAGCGGGAATTCCACGCAACGAGGGGAGCTTGCAATTACTGATAAGTATTTGAGGGCGCAAGCGGCGGTTGAATACGGAGCGGATCTCGTTATAGAATTGCCTTTTCCTTGGTGCTCTGCAAGCGCGGAATATTTTGCCGACGCGGCTATAAGGTTAGTTGCTCCTTTTGGAAACAAGCTTATATTCGGTTCTGAAAGCGGTGACGTAGAAAAAATGCATAGCATCGCGCGATTTTGCGAATCAAGTGAATTTTCTACGGAGTACGAAAAGCTACTTGCTGACGGCGAGGGCGCGGGAAGCGCGTTTACGGCTGTACTCAATTCAAGAGGATACGGTTCGTTATCGTCAAACGATATTTTGGGGATTTCATATATTCGTGCAATAATCAGAAATAAGCTTTCGCTTGAACCGATAGCTGTGTCGCGTATAGGAGCGGCGTACAACGAAAAAAACGAGGTGTGCGGAGATATTCAGTCCGCAACTGCAATCCGCAAAATGATAGATAGCGAAGAGATCGATAAGCTTGAAAAATATATTCCTAAAGTTATGTGTGAGAAGCTTAAAGATGAGTATGAGGCAGGTTGCCTTACTGATTTGAATGAGCTTGACGATTTGATTTTGGGATTTTTCAGACTTTGTGATGCCGAACGGCTTTTAGATATTGCAGATACATCCGGAGGAATTGCAAACCGTCTCGTAAGCGCCGCGAAGCAAAGCACCACTGCTGCGGAAATGCTTGAGGTGGTAAGAACGAAGCGATATACCGATGCCAAGCTTCGCCGCGCCGTACTTTATTCCTTAACGGGGACACCTGCGAGTGCTCTTAAAGTCGCGCCTAAATATACGCTGTTGCTTGCGACTAATGAAAAGGGCAGAGAGCTGCTCGCAAAAAATCGGAAGTATGGAAGTACTCACGTTGTCACGAAGCCTGCCGATGCGCCTAATAATACCGAGCAGTACAGACTTTCCGAAAAGCTTGACTCCGTATATTCTCTTGCAAGAAAAAATAAGTATTCCTGTGACTTTTTTCTCAAAAAAGGAGCGTATATTCAAAAGTAATACGCGTTTATTTCATTCTTTACTTGACAAAAGGTTTTTGTCGTGCTATAATTTATCTGTATATGTGTAAAATGATATAAAATAGATGAAAGGTGTATTAGATATGGCAGAAAAAAGAGAAAAGGTCGGAGGCAAGTATCTCGAATATAAGGGAAAGCCGCTTGTAAGAGAAGGCGATACTATATGCTACGGCGATATGGAAGATAAATGTATTCTTATTCTTGAGATAATGTCACACAAAAAAACGGCTGACGGAGAGCTTCCCGATAAAATTTTGATTCAGGTCGTCGATCCCAAAAATCAGTCCAACATTCTCCGTCAAGGCTCCAAGGACGGTCTTTACGAGGCGTTCAACCTCGGTCTTATATGGCTTGAGCATGAGCTTAAGAAGAGCGGAGAATAATCCAAAATAAAAAAATTAGCTTTTTGCGAAAAAAATTTAAAATAGCTATTGCAATTTTAAATTATTGTGATACAATATATGTGTAATCTTAAAACGGAGGTATATTATCATGGCATACAAAATTTCCGATGATTGCATCGCATGTGGCGCATGTGCAGAGGCTTGCCCTGTAAACGCTATCAGCGAAGGCGATTGCAAGTATGAGATCAATCCCGATGAGTGCATCGAGTGCGGTGCTTGTGCTGAAGCATGTCCTGTTTCTGCACCTGCAGCTGAATGATCTATTATCCGGTAACATAAGGATACCAAACAAAGGCTGTTGCGGATGCAACAGCCTATTGCTTTAATCGGAGGAAATGACATGTCAAGAAATATTGAGCTTTTGCCCGACGAGCGTCTTGACGAGGTAAATGAGAAAATAACGATAATACAGAAAAAGGACGGACTTACGTTCGGAACTGATGCATATTTTCTCGCCTCATTTATAAAGCCGCAACGAAGCGCACACGCCGTTGAGCTTGGCGCGGGTACGGGAATAATCTCGCTTTTGTGCGCGGCAAGGGACAGACTCGGTTTTATTGATGCGATTGAGATACAAGAGGATTTTTTTGATATAGCAAAAAGGAACGTAGAGCTTAACG
>JAZQTY010000308.1:0-2139 GCA_045631025.1 Eubacteriales bacterium | reverse complement strand
CCGTAGGGCCATCCGCGCCACCGATAATACCGATGGATGCCGCCTGACCTATGGTGTACGCACCGGTAAGGAACGCAGTTGCAAAAGCAACGAATACGCCTGCCTGCGCTCCTGCGCCGATAAGGAAATACTTGGGGTTTGCGATAAGGGGAGTAAAGTCGGTCATCGCACCGATACCGATGAATATGATACAGGGATAAATACCCAACTTTACGCCAACGTAGAGCAGATCAAGGAATCCGCCGTGATTTATAACTGCCTGAATTGAATCGAGAACGGTCATTCCCGTATGCTCAAAATCTATCCACATATCAAGGTGGAAGAGATTTGCGCCGGGAAGATTAGTCAAAAGCATACCGATCGCGATAGGAAGGAGAAGCAGGGGCTCAAACTTCTTGCCGATTGCAAGATAGATGAGAACAATGGCAATGGCGTACATGACGAGATATTTCCAGCCATCTACAAAAAACGCATCACCAAAGATGTGGTTAAAGCCCATACTTCCAATAAAATTATTTATTGTACTTAAGATGCCGTCCATCTATATAATTCCTTTCGTAAAAATTTTTATGGTATGAAAGAAATTATCAGTTGAGGGTTACGAGAACGTCCTCGCCCTGAACGGAAGCGCCCTTCTGTACGTTAACAGAAGCAACAACGCCGTCCTGAGGAGCAGAAATGTCGTTTTCCATCTTCATAGCCTCGAGAACGCAAAGAACGTCGCCCTTCTTAACCGCCTGACCGGGAGCTACGTTTACCTTCATGATAGTGCCGGGCATAGGAGCCTTAACTGCGACAGCACCTGCATTGCCTGCGGGAGCTGCCTTAGGAGCTACTGCAATGGGAGCGGGAGCTGCCTTGGGAGCTGCAACAGGAGCTGCTGCCTCTGCGCCAATCTCTTCTACTACTACGTCGTAAGAAACACCGTTTACGGTTACGTTAAATCTTCTCATTATATAAAACCTGAACCTTTCTAATTATTTCTTGTTCCAAGCGCTGTTAGCACTTCTCTTAAAGGAAACGACTCTAAAGCCGCCTACAAATTCGTTCTTGTATTCTTCGCTATCAAGCATAGCCGCAATCGCCGCGGTAATAACCGCCGCAAGCTCGCCGTCGTCTGCACTCTCTTCTACCACAGGAGCAGGCTCTGCCACAGGAGCAGGAGCAGGAGCAGTTACAGGAGCGCTCTTATTCTCTTTCTTGCCCTTGTTCTTTCCTCTGTTGGGGATGTCGTAAAGGAAAACCTTGGAAAGAGATACGATACCAAAGAGCAAACCGAGAACCGCAAATACCATCAGCATTCCGGTAACGGTGCCTTGAATAGCAATCTCAAGTCTCTCGTTAAAGCTCTCGGGCTTCATATCCATGTCGAGCTTGTTTGAAGCCTGCTCGGTCTCAATGGTTGTATCGTTCTCCACGGTAGTGTCTGCATCAGTAGCAAGCGCCGCGACTGTGAAAAGAAGCACGAAAAGTGCGCAAACAAGAGCGAATATGCGAATCTTCTTATTAAATTTCATATCCGACCTCCTATTTTCATCAAAGAGGGGTTCTTACATACTTTCTCCAGGGGCTTCCGTCTGCCTTGGAGGAAAGCATATAGAGCGCGGAGCAAATGCGAGCGCGGAGGGTAGCTTCGTCAACGATATCGTCGATGTCGCCCTTCTCTGCCGCACAAACTGCGCTTGCATATTTCGAGCACCACTCAGATTCAACGTCTGCGCGAGACTTGGCCGCGGTGATCTGGTCGTTCATAATGAAAGCAACTGCGCTCTCGGGGCTCATTACGCTGATAACCGCGCTGTCAAGTGCCAGCTCGATGTCAGCACCGAGGGACTTGGAGCCGAGAAGAGTAAATCCTGCGCCGTAAGCCTTGCCCACAACTGCGGTAACCTTTGCCACGGTAGCGTTAGCATAAGCCATCGCAAGACGAGCGGTGCACTTGGGACATGCGCAATCGCAAAGCCCCTCGCTATCAACGAGAGTGAGGACCGCAATACCGAAGCGGTCGCAGAAGGAGATAAGGTCTGCCGCCTTCTTTGCACCGAGGAATCCGATCTTGCCTGCATCGCAAGCAGTGTTGGACGCTATAACGCCGCAGAGAGTGCCGCCGAAGAATGCAAAGCCGGTTACGATGCCGCT
>JAZQTY010000307.1:0-6440 GCA_045631025.1 Eubacteriales bacterium | reverse complement strand
TTATGATCCGCTTTGACGAGGCGGCAGACGTTATCGGCGCTGACGCATCGAGATACATCTTCGCTTCCTCCTCCACCTCGGGTGACGTTCGCTTCGGCTTTAACCTCGGCGACGAGGCAAGAAGAAAGCTTCTCGCGTTCTGGAACCTTGAAACGTTCTTTGCGACCTATGCGGACATCGACAACGTAAAGGTTGACCTCTCGAAGCTCAACATGGCTGATCTCTGTGATATCGACCGTTGGCTCGTTATCAGAACGAACAGCTTTATCAAGGAAGCAACGAAGTATATGGACGACTACTCCACCCGTGACGTGGTTGCAGGCTTCGAGGCGTTCGTAAACGATATTTCCAATTTCTATATCCGCGTTAATCGCGCTCGCTTCTGGAGCACCAATAACGACGCGGATAAGCAGAACGCATACGCAGTTCTGTTCTATGCTATCAAGTCCATCACGCAGGTTATGGCTCCTATGGTTCCCTTTATTACGGAAACTACTTGGCAGAATTTCGTAAAGAGATACTCCGATGAGTCCTCCGTATCGGTATTCCTTACCGAGTGGCCCACCGTTCGCGCTGACCTTGACGTAACCGACGAGGCAATTCTCGCAAACGTAGAAAAGGCAAGAGATATTATTTCTCTCGGACTTAAGCTGCGTAACGAAAAGCAGGTAAAGATTCGTCAGCCCCTGCCCGCGCTTTACGTAAAAGCAAACGAGGCAAACCACGCCGCTATCGAAGCGTTTGGCTCTATCGTAGCAAGCGAGCTTAACGTAATGGCTATAAACGAGCTTGAGAGCACCGATTCTCTTGAATCCAACTTCCTCACCGTAAACTTCAAGGTTGCAGGTCGCGTGCTCAAGAACAGAGCAAACGACGTAAAGGCTTACCTTGCAGAGCTTGGCGCAGACGAGCAGCAGGCGCTTTCCGATGCGGTCAAGGCAGGCAAGGCAATAAGCGTTCTTGATATTGCTGACATTGAGGCGGACGTATTCACCGTAAACTCAAAGAGCGCGGACAACGTGGCTATCTACAAGAACAACGATGAGTTCGTTGCGCTTGATACCACTATCTCCGAGGAGCTTCAGAGAGCGGGTATTCTCCGCGACATTATCCGTCAGTGCCAGGTATTCCGTAAGGAAGCAGGCTTTGACGTAAGCGACAAGATATTCGTTGGCTTCTCTACGGATTCCGAGCTTATCAACAGCATCCTTGCTGAAAAGGAGGCGCAGCTGACGCACGATCTTCTCGCAACGGTTGAAGCCCCCGCAGAGCCTGAATTCACCGGCGTTATCGACCTCGACGGAGCAAAGATTACCGTAACTCTTAAGAGAAAATAATCCCGTAAACAATAGGGCAACAAAAAGCACTTATGACAAACGATTTTCGTTATCATAAGTGCTTTTTTATAATCCTCGTTCGAGGAATTTTTATTGATTTGTTGCATTTCGCCTTGCGAAAGGATAATATCATTCTCTACAGTGGGTAGCAACACCGTTCATCGCAGCAGGGGGCGTCCTCGACGCCTCCCTTGATTTTTAGACTCGTCCTTCGGGAGAGCTCCCGCAAGCGGTGAGAGGGCGTGTATAGCCCCTTCTCCTTCCCGCGAAGAAGCTTTAAAAAATAAGCCTCAATCCGCAATTCTTAACAAATTTTATTTGTACTCGGTTTTATTTTCCCCCGTGATACCGTTCGTAATAAAACAAATACTGCTGCGCAATACCCGCGTATTTTCCAAAGCGCTCTCCCGAAAAATCGGCGGGATCGGCTGAAAAATACTTCTCTCCGACTCGCTTCATCCACACGTCAACGGGAAAGGCGTCGTATCTTCCCATTCCGAAAAGAGCGATACAGCTCGCAACCTTAAGTCCTATTCCTTTTACCGCGCAAAGCGCGTCGATACACTCTGCCGTTTGCTCCGCCGCGCTTATAGACTCAAGCGCAAGACTGCCCTCCCCAAGGCGAAGCATCGCGTCGTTTATGTATTTGGCGCGAAAACCGACCTTGAGCGCGTAAAGTCCGTCCTCCCCGAGCGCCGCTATGGCGTCTCTCGTCGGAAACGACCTCATAGACGACCTTCCCGATGAGTGAAGCAATAAGCTCTCGTTCTTCTCGATCGGCTCGCCGCAACGCTCGCACAAGGACTCGATTATCTTCTTAATTCGAGGAATATTGTTGTTTTGAGAAATAATAAAGGAAACGGTCGCCTCAAATGGATCTTGCCTTAAAATGCGTATCCCGCGTCCGTACTCCATAGCCTCATCCATGACCGTGCCGTCAGAGCGCGAAAGAATATCGCGGTTTATCTCTGCGTAATCCATATCAAGCGCCAAAAAGCGACTCCACACGTCAGAAAAATCCTTCTCGTCGCAGTTGTATATATATAATTCGTCACCGTCCTGCGCGAACGACACGTGTCTGCCGAATGCGATTCCTGCGTATTCGACGCTGTGCTTGGAGCCCTGCACCTCGTCAAAGCGGAAGCACTGTCCGCAATCGAAGGTTTTTCCAACGTCAAGCAGCTCTATCCCTTTGACGCGGACAAGCGACAGCTCTCCCTCGCGTAGCTGTTTTATCTCCATTTCGGTTCTCCCCTTTTTAATAAAAGCTCTTGAAAAATCTGCAAATTTGTGATATAATTAGTATAATTATGTACATGTTTAGATTATAACACATAAATCGATTTTTTTCAACTGTTTTTTATTGATAGGTAGGAAAGCATGGAGCAAATTTATACTATTCCCGTAAACGAAGCGTTCGAAGCGTCTGCCGCGGACAAGTCCTGCGGCTGTCCTTTTTGTGCGCTCTACAATAAGCTTGAGGAAAACGAGCTTGAGCTCATACTCGGCGCTTCTATGATGGAGCCCGACGTTCGCATAAAAACGAACGAGCAGGGCTTTTGCCGCACCCACTACGACATGATGTTCGTCCGCAAAAACAGACTCGGCATGGCTCTCACGCTCGAAAGCCATATTGCGGAGCTTCGCGCCGAAATAAAGGACGGCGGTCTTTTCTCAAAGCCCGGCGACAAGGCAATATCCCGCATCGGGAAGCTTGAATGCTCCTGCTACGTTTGCTCGCGCATAGATTTCAATTTCGGTCATATGCTCGAAACCGCCGTTTTCCTTTGGGACAGAGACGAGAGCTTCCGCGAAAAGGTAGCGGCACAGCCGTATTTCTGCCTGCCCCATTACAAGGCGCTTTTAGCTCTCGGCAAGGCAAAGCTCGGCAAAAAGGATTTTCCTGAATTTCAAAAGGTTCTTTCCAATATAGTCAACGGGTATGCCGAAAAGCTTGAGGGAGACGTCAGCTGGTTCTGCAAGAAATTCGATTACAGATACGACGAGGAGCCGTGGTACGACTCCAAGGACGCAGTCGAGCGCTCTATAAAATTCCTGCGCGGGGACTTACACCACCCCGACGACAGAAAGAACAAAAAATAAATTCAATAAGGCGGAGGCTATTTGCATATACTATGATTGATTTACTCGACCTTCAAAAGCACTTTATTCTCACTCACCTCAAAGAGGGTGATATTGCCGTTGACTTCACCATGGGCAACGGTCACGACACCGAATTTCTCTCCAAAACCGTTGGCGAGAGCGGTCACGTTTTTGCCTTTGACGTTCAAGAGCAGGCACTCGCTTCCACCTCGGAAAATCTCAAAAACGCAGGCTGTCCTGACAACTACACCTTAATTCTCGACTCCCACCACAACGTTAAAAAGTACGTTGACGTAAAAATAAAGGCGGGAATGTTTAATCTCGGCTATCTGCCGGGAAGCGACAAAACCGTCACCACCATGAGAGAGACTACTCTCCCCGCAATAGAGGCGGCAATAGACCTTATGGATAAGGATGCGATAATTCTCGTCGCGGTGTACCCCGGTCACGCCGAGGGCGAGGCAGAGGGAAAAATGATATGCGAGTATCTGTCATCCCTCTCGCGCTACAAGGTATGCGCCACGAGAATAAATATACTTAATTCCCCAACCTCGCCGTTTTTCATAATAATCGAAAGTAAGCCTTAATAAGGAAAAATCAAATGAAAAGAAAAAACAAAAGCAACGAGCCGCAAGTCGAGCCGCTTTCCCCCTTTGAGGAGGAAATGCTACGCGAGAGCGTTCGCGAGGACAGAAAAATAAGAAAACGACTTACGTACTACGACAACTCCGATAAGGCAAAATTCGGACGCTATATAAAGCGCAATCCCATTTTTGCGGTAATCTGTATCGTCCTTGCCGTATGCCTTACGGCGACGCTCGTTATAAGCGTAAGCTTCGCGCTCGTAAATCACTTCAAAAACAAGCCCAATACCTCCGACTTCACCATTCTTATGGGAGACGAGGAGATTACGCGTAAATATCGCGAATGTGTGCGCGACGGCGTAACTTATGTCGATATGTACGCGGTAGCCGAATACGCAGGCTTTATCACCTCTGGAAATCCCCCAAGCTCCGTAAAGTTCACGGGTAATATGAATAACTACCTGCGCTTTGAGAACGAAAGCGCGGAGGCTATCGTCAACGGAGTATCGGTAGAGCTCGACGAGGGAAAGGCTTATATAACAGAGAACGTGTGCGACGTACCCGTCAGCTTCCTTATCAAGGCGCTTGATATAGGAACCGACAACGGTCTGCGCGTAACGCTTGATACCGAAACCAACACTATAAAGGTGCGCCGCAGATATTACGAGCCCGACAAGGATAACGTTTCAAATCCCGTAAACATTCTGTTTTCCTCGGACAGCTTCAAGCACGTTGTGCAGTTCCAGATCCCCGATGCGCCCGATCCCTTCGGATACGTCATTGACATTGAGCCGTATATTTTAAGTATAGACCCCGAAAACAACGAGGAATATCTCTTGCTCGCAAACAAGGAAACTCCGCTCGGTAAGGACTACAAGCCCGCAAATCTTACGAAGCTTGAATGTAAGGTCACCAAGGACGAGGACCACTACCTGCGCGAGGACGCAGCACTTGCGCTCTACGCCATGATGCTTGAAATGTCGATCTCGGGAATTAACGACGTTGCAGTAACGAGCTCCTACCGTTCCTATGCAAATCAGTCGTGGCTTTTTGGCTACTACAAAGAGAAGCACATGAACGAGGGAATGACAGAGGCGGAGGCGGAAGCCGCAGTTCTCGTCTACTCCGCGCGTCCCGGCACGAGCGAGCATCAGACGGGACTTTGCGTCGACTTTACGACAGATAGCATAGGCGGCGCGGTTGACGACAAGTTTGAGAACACCGCCGCTTTCGAGTGGTTGAGTGAAAACGCCTATAAATACGGCTTCGTTTTAAGATATCCCAAGGACAAAACGAATGTCACGGGCTACAAATACGAGTCGTGGCACTACCGCTTCGTCGGTAGGACGGCGGCAGTCGAGATAAAGGAGCTTGGCGTTTGCCTTGAAGAATATCTCGAGATAAAAGCCGCAGAAGCGGAAAAATAATCGCTTATTTATCCCGTTTTATATGCCGAAAACGGGTTTAAATAATAAAAAATTCAAAGAAAGGAGAAATAATGCTAACGGTAAAAACAAGAGAGCTTTACGATCTTTCGCACTCGCTTGCCGCACCTCTGCTTTCGGAGTGTGAGTATCCGTGGGAAGCGCTACCGCGTATTAAGACCTTTATAATGGAGCTTGGCGCGACTCTCTCCCCCGAGGAATACGATCACCCTGCGGACGACGTGTGGATAGCGAAAAGCGCGACGGTAGCGAAAAGCGCAACGGTAAACGGCCCCGTGATCATCGGTAAAAACACCGAGCTTCGAACGGGCGCTTTTATCAGAGGCTCCGTTATCGTAGGCGACGGATGTGTTGTTGGAAACTCCTGCGAGCTGAAGAACGCTATTCTTTTCGACTCGGTACAGGTTCCTCATTTCAACTACGTTGGGGATTCCATTCTCGGATATCGCTCGCACACGGGCGCCGGAGCTATCACCTCTAACGTAAAGAGCGACAAAACTCTCGTGTGTGTAAAAACTGACGGCGGAGCTGTACAAACGGGACTTAAAAAGTTTGGCGCCATGCTCGGCGACTTCGTTGAGGTTGGCTGTAACAGCGTACTGAATCCCGGCACGGTCGTGGGAAGAAACACCAATATCTATCCCCTCTCGTCGGTTCGCGGTACTATTCCGCCCAACAGTATCTTTAAGTCGCCGACCTCTATCGTTCAAAAACAAGACCGATAAGGCGGTCAACAAAACAAAAACTAATATGAAAGGAAAAATTTATGGGAAGACTATTCGGTACGGACGGTGTCAGAGGCATCGCTAACACCGAGCTGACAAGTGAGCTTGCCATGGAGATAGGCAGAGCGGCTGCAACCGTGCTTTCGGACGGAAGCCGTCGCAGACCTACCT
This sequence comes from Eubacteriales bacterium, assembly GCA_045631025.1. Taxonomy (GTDB): domain Bacteria; phylum Bacillota; class Clostridia; order Oscillospirales; family CAG-272; genus HGM12713. The sequence goes on along the minus strand of JAZQTY010000307.1, from coordinate 75 downwards.
TTGTCATAGGCTGTGACACAAGAGCCTCCTCAGATATGCTGGGTGCTGCTCTTATTGCAGGACTTTGCTCTGTGG
>JAZQTY010000306.1:0-1534 GCA_045631025.1 Eubacteriales bacterium | reverse complement strand
TACTCGTCGCCTATATAAAAGCCGTCGCGCTTATCCATTTTTCCGTCGATGCCTGCGATAATATTGCGCGCAAGGCTCGGCTTCTCGGCAATAATAAGAACCATTTTTCCTCCAAATTTTAATAAAGCCTTCGATGCAGAGCACCGAAGGCTTTATATAGGTTAATTGAGATCAAAGATACTTCTTAACAGTCTCGCTTGCTTCCTCAACGGGAATGGAGGACGTAATAGTAACCTTAACGTTTACCTTTTCAACGAGCTCGTTCAACTGATCAACGAACTTATCGAATGCAGCAGCATCATTGTTGCAGATCTTAAGAGCGGAGTCGATGAACAGATCGGTTACGTCATGGTTGCTTGCAAGAATACCTGCAACAAAACCATAAAGTGCCTGAGCGTCGCTTACGAAGAACTCGTTAACGTCGATAAGTCTTGCTGTATACTTAACATCATAACGAAGCTTTGTACCCTTCTCGATACAAACAACGTCACCATGAGAATTCTCAACTGCGGTGTTTACCAAGTTGATAAGATTTTTGGTTTTACCCGTGCCTTTTACGCCGATGATTAATTTTAACATTCCGGACCTCCGATAAAATTATTGCAGATAATCTGCTCACCTATATTATACCGCATAATATAGATTTTTGCAATAGCAAATTTCAAAAAATCTCAATTATTTTAATCTTTCTTCCAATTCCTTCTTCTGTTCCTCGTATCCGGGCTTGCCAAGGAGTGCAAACATATTCTTTTTGTACGCCTCAACACCGGGCTGGTTGAAGGGATTTACTTCGAGAACGTATCCCGAAACACCGCAAGCGAATTCGAAGAAATAGATAAGATGTCCCATGGAGTATGCGCTTCTGTCATTCAACTCGATAAGCATATTGGGAGCACCACCGTCAACGTGCGCAAGGATAGTTCCCTTCATTGCCATCTTGTTTACCTCGTTGAGGTCAACGCCTGCCAAGAAGTTAAGGCCGTCAACGTTTGCCTCGTCGTAAGGTATTGCGCGCTTTTCTTCCTCATTTACAACGGATACAACAGTTTCAAAGAGATTACGCGAGCCGTCCTGAATGAACTGACCGAGAGAGTGAAGGTCGGTCGAGAAAATAACGGATGCGGGGAAAAGTCCCTTTTTATCCTTGCCCTCGCTCTCGCCGTAAAGCTGCTTCCACCACTCGTTAAACATGGTAGCGTAGGGCTCGTAGCTTACGAGCACCTCGGTAGCCTTTCCGCCGCGATACATAAGGTTACGGTACGCAACGTACTTCATGCAGTCGTTGCTCTGTATATCAGAGCTTGCGGTATAAAGCTTTGCTGCGTCGGATGCGCCCTTCATAAGCATCTCAATATCGATACCCGAAACGGCGATAGGAAGAAGTCCTACTGCGGAAAGCACGGAGAAGCGTCCTCCAACGTCATCCGGAACTACGAAGGTCTCATAGCCCGACTCGTCAGCAAATTTCTTAAGCGTTCCTCTTGCCTTATCGGTAGTTACGAAAATTCTGTCCTTTGCGCCGTCCTTACCGTAC
>JAZQTY010000305.1:0-7033 GCA_045631025.1 Eubacteriales bacterium | reverse complement strand
GATCTCGTTACGGAAGGATTTACCTATCTGACAAACACCGAAGGGGAGCTTCTTTCTTGCAGAACGCTGAATACTTGCAAAGTCTACGAAAATACCCTGTGCGGTTTCGGGACGGAGATAAAGCTCTGTCGTTGAGTCCTCCGTAACGCCCTGATAGGTCTTGAACATAAGGTTAAATTTCTTTATATCGGCAAAATCCGTACCGCCGCAGTCGGGGCACACGATTCCCTTTTCCTTTATATACGCAGCCATCTGATCAAAGGTCCAGCCTGCGGGATTATCGTCAAGTCCGTTTGCGAATGCATACTCCTCGATAAGCTTGTCCGCGCGATGACGCGTCTTACAGGTCTTGCAATCCATAAGGGGATCGGAAAATCCGCCTACGTGACCGGAAGCCACCCAAGTCTGGGGATTCATAATGATCGCGCTGTCAAGTCCTACGTTATACTTGCACTCCTGAACAAACTTCTTCCACCAAGCCTTCTTTACGTTGTTCTTGAATTCAACGCCGAGAGGACCGTAGTCCCAAGAGTTTGCAAGACCGCCGTAAATTTCCGAACCCGGGAAAATAAAGCCGCGGTTCTTACACAGAGCGACGATTTTGTCCATTGTCTTTTCTGAATTGTTCATGATTTATCTCCTTAAATAAATATTACTTATATTATTTAATTATTCTATCACACATTTCGATTTTTGTCAAGATTTGCAAGCAAAAAAGAGCCGAAATCGGCTCTTTTTTGCTTAATTTTTTACTGTCCTGCGATACTCATATCGGTAAGATATACGCTCGGAGAGCCATAGGTCGTAAATCCCGACGGGAGTCCGAATTTTACCTTGCTTCCGACCGCCTTTATATCCTTCAGCAACGTAAAGAAATTGCCCGCAACGGTAAAGCCCTTTACCGCCTTGGTTATCCTTCCGCTCTCGACAAGATACCCTGCGCTTTCTATGGAAAAATCTCCCGTTACGCTGTTAGCGCCCGCGTGCAAGCCCTTGAGCTCGGTGACGTAAATTCCGTTACCCATGCTCAACAAAAGCTCGTCATCGGTAAGCTCTCCGCCCTTGATATAGAAGCAAAACGGCTCGATGTGAACCTGCTCCGAATAGGAGCCGCGCTGACCGTTAGCCGTAGTAGTCTTATCCGCCTTATGCGCCGTCGCTATATCGTAAAGCAGGGTTTTGAGCGTTCCGTTCTCTATGACGTTTTTCTCAAAGGTTGCGACTCCCTCTCCGTCAAACGGAGTGGGAACGGGATTACACTCTCCCAGCGGATCGTCAACAAGCGTCACGCATTCGGCAGCCACTCTCTCGCCCTCCTTGCCTGCGAGCAAGGAAAGTCCAAGAAGCGCGTTCTTTCCCGAAAAGGCAGAGGCGAATGCCGACAGCATAGAGCGCATTTGCTTGCCGTCTATTATTACGTCGTATTTACCCGACGGTATATCGACCGCACCAAGCTTTGATATAGCGTTATCTACTGCTTTTTTACTGATTCTCTCCGACTCGTCAAATCCGAGAGAAAACTCAAACGCCTCCTGCGCCTCGCCGTCACGGCTGACTACCGCCTGGACGAAAGCTCCCGTAAGTGACACCGTATTTGAAAGATTAAGACCGTTTGAATTTACAAGCTCGTATCTTTCAGTCTGCGCAAATACTCCAGACTGCGTTCCATCAGTTACAAGCTCGCTCTCGGCATAGGTTCTCTTTTGAATATCAAGTGCGAGCGCCTTTACGTCTGCCGCAGCCGGCATATCGGTCGCTTTGCAATCACACTCCGCGTATTTATCCGAGCCGCAAAAGATAACGGCAACGTCGTTGTTTTCGATAACGCCCGCGTTTGCAAAAGCGCGAGCGACGAGTCCGCGAAGCTCATCCTCCGTGAAAAGCTCCGTCGAGGCGCTTCCCATGTGGCCCTCACGAACGCATCTGAAATTCACGCCCGCGCCCGTACCTGCCGCGAAAGAAGAAATTTCATTTTCGAGCGTTTCGGTGCTGACGCTTTTTGATTCGGTGAAAAATATCTCGTATTGCGCAATTTCACGGCGCTCTGCTTCGTCGCGCAATATATCCTTTATACTCTCAAAATTCATATTTCTCAACGACCTCCAACGGTTATTTTCTTGACGCGAATAAGCGGCTGACCGACGTCTGTCGGTACGTTTCCGCTTGCAGAGCCGCACATACCCTGCCCCGTCGCGAGGTTATTTCCAACCATATCAATATCCTTGAGTATCTGCGAGCCCTTTCCTATGAGCGACGCGCCACGCACAGCCTCGCATATCTTTCCGTTTCTTACGATATACCCCTCTCGAACGGCAAAATTAAAATCTCCCGTCAAGGGGTTTACAGAGCCACCGCCCATTTCCTTGGCGTAGAGTCCGTACTCGATAGAGGCTATAATATCCTCGTTTTTATCAGGGCCGTTATCAATAAAGGTATTAGTCATTCTTGACGTAGGCTCGTAGGTATATCCTTGTCTGCGGCTGTTTCCCGTCATTGGCATTCTCATTCTGCGCGAGCCGAGGCGGTCTATCATATAATTTTTAAGAACTCCGTTCTCAATAAGAACGTTTCTCTGCGTGGGATTACCCTCGTCGTCGATATTACACGAGCCCCAGCCGTTCTTAATAGTTCCGTCGTCGATTGCCGTTATCTTGGGATTTGCGATCATCTGACCGAGCTTTCCGCACATCTCCGACATACCGACGCCTACCTGCGTTGCCTCAAGAGAGTGTCCGCAAGCCTCATGGAAGATAACTCCGCCAAATCCGTTTTCGATAGCGACAGTCATCTGTCCTGCGGGGCAATATCCCGCTTCAAGATTGACTATCGCCTGCTTTGATGCGTGAATTCCCACCTCGCGCGGATCAAACAGATCAAAAAGCTCAAGTCCCATTCCGCGTCCCGGCGTACAGCTGCCCGACTGATTCTCTCCCATCGCACTCGCAACCGAGTTGACGATAATTCTCGTTCTTACGTGCCTGTCTTCTTTAAAAAGTCCCTCGCTGTTAGCGACGAGAATCGCGTGATCAACTCCGAGCAGAGTTCCCTGCACCTGCGATATGCGCTCGTCGTATTCCCTTGCGGCGCAGCACGCGCTCTTAAGAATATCTATTCTGTTTCTTATATCTCCGTTTAAGGGATGCGAGAGCACGGTATGGATATTGGGAACTGCCGTCAAGGTAAGATTAAGCTCTTTGGTATTTTTATATTCTCCAAGAATGTCTGCCGCGTTTTTGGCACAGGCTATAAGTCCCTCGCGAGTCAAATCCGTGGTCGTAGCGTAAACCGTTTTCGTTCCCAAAAACACTCTTATACCGACGCCGGAGCCCGTGTTGTCGCTTATACGGTCGATTTTTCCGTCAACGAGGTTTATTGCTCCCGTTTTGGTATTTTCCGCATATATTTCCGCAAAATCCCCGCCCGTTGACATGGCAACGCCAAGGACTTCTTCAAGTATTGACTGATTTATCATGTGTTTTTCCTTTCACGAACGGCTTAATTCTGACTTCTCTCTCCCAAAATATTTCTGTACTTCTGGTAGAAGCTTTCAAAATATCCGCCGTCAAGCGCGTTTCTGATCTCACGCGTAAGGTTGTTATAGAAATAGAGATTGTGTGCGACCGCAAGGCGCATACCGAGCGACTCCTTCGCCTTTATAAGGTGGCGAACGTAGGAGCGGCTGTAATTGCGGCAAGCGGGACAGCCGCAGTTCTCGTCGAACGGACGGGGGTCTCTCGCGTACTTCTCGTTGAGAAGATTCATCTTACCGTGCCACGTAAAGAGATTTCCGTGACGCGCGTTGCGGCTCGGCATAACGCAGTCAAAGAAGTCCACGCCCATGTGTACCGCCTCAAGTATATTGCAAGGCGTTCCAACCCCCATAAGGTATCTCGGCTTATCCTTGGGCATGTGAGGCTCAACCGCGTTTATAATACGGTACATCTCCTCGGTCTCCTCGCCTACGGCAAGTCCGCCTATTGCGTACCCCGCAAGGTCAAGCTCGGCAATCTGCTGCATGTGTCCGATACGAAGATCCTCGTAAGTACCGCCCTGATTTATTCCGAAAAGAAGCTGATTTTTATTTATGGTTTCGGGGAGAGAGTTAAGACTGTCCATCTCCGTCTTACAGCGAACGAGCCAACGAGCCGTTCTCTCGCAAGACTGCTTTACATATTCGTAGGGCGCGGGATTTTCCACGCACTCGTCGAATGCCATCGCGATAGTCGAAGCGAGATTTGACTGTATCTGCATGCTTTCCTCGGGACCCATGAATATTCTCTTTCCGTCGATGTGTGAGGCAAATCGAACACCCTCCTCGGTTATTTTACGCAGCTGTGAGAGAGAAAATACCTGAAATCCTCCGCTATCCGTAAGTATGGGGCGCTCCCAGTTCATAAACTTATGAAGTCCGCCCATATCGTGAATGAGCCTGTCACCGGGACGCAGATGCAAGTGATAGGTATTCGAAAGCTCGACCTGACAGTCAATGTCAATAAGTTCTCTTGAGGAAACGCCGCCCTTTATAGCCGCGCACGTTCCGACGTTCATAAACACGGGAGTCTGTATATCTCCGTGTACCGTGTGAAGGACTCCGCGTCTTGCGCGACCGTCCGTTGTAAGTATTTCAAACTTCTTTTCCATAATATCTTTTACTTTCTTTTATATTCTCTCAAATTGGTAATCAAGCTTTTTGTGAGTAAGCTCGATTGCTACGGGCCTGCCGTGGGGACAAACAGTAATATCGGGAAGCTCCATAAGCTTGCCGATTATCCACTCGACGTATTCGGGAGGATATTCTCTGCCCGCCTTAACTGCTGCCTTACACGCCGCCTGATACAGCGCCTTTTCAAAAATTATATCTCGCGTGATGAGCGCCGTGCCCGTGTTGCTCTTTATTCTATCTGCCATTACCGTAAGCATATCTCCCACCGCGTCTGCGCTTATTCCCTCGGGAATTGCCGTAACGCTTGCGGTATATCTGCCCGTAGTAAATTCAAATCCCACAGCCTCTATTTCCGACTTGTATTCTGCGAGCGTTTCAATTTCGTCGCTCGTCATCATCACCTCAAGCGGCAGCATCAAAAGCTGCGACGCGCTCTCCCCCTGCCGACGCATTGAGGCTTTCAGCTCCTCGAAAATTATGCGCTCGTGCGCGGCGTGCTTATCGACGACAAGCAGCTTATCCTCGCTCTCGACGAGCACGTAGGAATTAAACGCCTCGCCTATTATACGCCACGAAAGCTTTTTGGGGACAACTTTAGGCGCTTCCTTGACCGATGCGTCAGATGTCGGCGCGATCTTTTCCACGACGGGCTTCACCGGCTCTACGTTGGATAACGGCTTAATTTCTGCACGTACCTGACTTGCTTCAACCCTTGGCTGGGGGATTTCTACGCCCTTGCTTTGAGATTGAATAGGTTGGGATTTAGGTAGTGCGCTGTCCTTTTGCACGTATTTAGCAAGATATTCCTCGGCAGTCACGCGTTCAAAGCCGCCCTTGGGTGCGTTTTGCTTTTCCTCTTTTGCAACGTAAAGCTCACTTTGTATCTGTCTTTTGGCGAGTGACTCGCGCCTTCCGTCCTCAACGGGAGTTTCTCTGTCGGACACTCTCTGAACGCCTTGTGGAGCAATTCCCTTAAAGGAAACGGACGGTCTTTGCGTGTCCGCCTCAAGCGCATTTTTGACCGCGTAATATATAGCCTCGAACACGGGCTTCTCGTTTGAGAATTTGACCTCAAGCTTTGCGGGGTGGACGTTTACGTCAACCGTCGCGGGGTTTATCTCAATGAAAAGCACGCAGCACGGAAATTTCTCCGACGCGATATAGGACGTATACGCCTGCTCAATCGCCGCAAGCGCCGTTTTCGTCTTTACGTATCGCCCGTTGATAAAGAAATTCTGGTAGTTTCTGTTCGCGCGGACGTTGTCGGGTCTGCCTATATATCCGCTCACCTTGATTCCGTCGATCTCAATCCTCGTTTCGATAAGCCTCGAGGCGAAATCTCTGCCGAAAACCGAATAAATTGTATTTTTGAGGTTGCCGTCACCGACGGTTTCAAGCTTTACCTTGCCGTCGATTATAAGCTTAAATCCGATATTCGGCTTTGAGAGCGCGATCTTTTCTACCATAGCGCTCACCGCCATGGATTCGGTTACGTCCTTTTTGAGGAACTTGCGCCTTGCGGGCACGTTGGCAAAAAGATTTTCGACGATAACAGTCGTTCCGTCGGCACAGGCTCTCTCGCTGACTCCGACTATTTCTCCCGCTCTCGCGGTAAGCATAGCGCCGACGGGCGCGTCGTGAGGCTTTGAGATTATTCGCATATCCGACACGGAAGCAATCGCCGCAAGCGCCTCTCCGCGGAACCCGAGCGTGAGTATTCCGTCAAGGTCCTCTGCGTTCTTTATTTTACTCGTTGCGTGTCTACGTATGGCAACCGGAAGATCCTCGGGAATCATTCCGCAGCCGTTATCCGACACTCTCATATAGGTCACACCGCCGTTTTGTATCTCGACGGTTATTTTATTCGCGCCCGAGTCGATCGCATTCTCAAGCAGCTCCTTTATTACCGACGACGGTCTGTCAACGACCTCGCCTGCGGCGATAAGGTTTGCGACCGCAAACGACAGAACGTTTATCTTTCCCATAGCTCCTCCTTTCCTTTGCCTATAAAGTGTTTTTATTTAAGTCTCTTTTTCAGATCAAACAAGAAGCTCATCGCCTCGTAGGGTGAGAGCGTATTTATGTCTATCGCCTTAAGCTCCTCAATAACCTGATCGTTTACGAAGTCGTCCATAGTTATGAGCGAGTCGTCACGTACCTCCTCGGTCTTTTCCGAGGTGCTTATAGCCTTCGCCGTCTTTTCTACGGATGCAAGCACTTCTTTTGCCCTCTTAACGACCTCGTTAGGTATTCCCGCGAGCTTTGCGACCTCAATACCGTAGCTATCGTCGGTCGAGCCGCGAACTATCTTACGAAGGAAGGTGATAGAATCTCCAAGTCGGAGGCCAAGCGGTCTTAGGAAGACAACAC
>JAZQTY010000304.1:0-2208 GCA_045631025.1 Eubacteriales bacterium | reverse complement strand
GCATGGAGATCGAGCTTACGTAAAGAACGTCAAAGCCGCGCTCGATGACCTTCTCGGCAACTGCCGTCGAAAGATGCGTCTTTTCAAGTCCCGTTGTTCCGAGAAGCAAGAAGTTCGAGTATGTGTCCGATGAAAAGCTCTCAGAAAACTGCTTTAAGGTACGAACGTTTCTCTCGACTCTTGCCTTGGAGCCATCCTCGTCATCGTAATATTCAAGATCAAAGTTACAAAATCTCTGCTTACCGATAAGTCCGCCGAGTCCCGACGACTCAAAGCCTGCGCGCACGAGCGCCTTTTTCATACAGTCGCACATAACCGTATCAACGAAGCCCGTGTCACCGCATATCGGGCAATCGTAATGCACGTCGGTATAATCAGAAGGATACCCGTGTGCCACGAGCAACGTCTCGCGCTCCGCTATGAGCGCGTTGTTGCTTGCTTCAAGCTCTGCGATAGCCTTGTTAGTATCTCCGCCCGCCTTAACTATTCCCATTACCTTGAGTCCCGTTTTTGAAAGCTCGCGGTCAATGGCAAATATTTCGGGGATCTCGGCGTGTATTGCAGCACGGCGCTCGTCTGCGCGCTGTCGCGCTATCTGATATTTATCGGAAAATTCATTTCTGATCTTTATGTAGTCTGCCCTATTATATCCCATGAATTTTTCCCTTTCTTAAAATTTCTTATCGAGAAGTTGCTCAAGCCACTCCTCTGCATAGCTGTTCTTTACTCCGACCTTAACGCCCGATCGCGCCTTCTGCTCGTTATTTTGCTTTTCCTCGGCGATATACGTATCTATTTCCTCTACGTTTCGAAGTCCCTTTTCGTACCAATTCTTAAGTATTTTGTCCGTATATTTGGGCGCGGGATCATGAATTGCGTCAACGGTTATGTTATACGCCTTCTCCACCACGTCAAAATCAAAGCCGTAGTCCTCCGTCCAAGACGCAAAAAGCTTCTTTTCCGTCGGTGAGAGCGCTCTGCCTCCAAAGCCGAAAAGCCCTCTTATTTTCTCAATGCTCGTATTTCTTCGTTCAAGAAAATCTATCTGTGCGTGAACCTGTGCGGCGCTCGAAACGTCCTCGTCGTGAAAGCTTACCGCAATCTTTTCCGCATAGCTCACACTCTTTTTACCTATACGAACGCAATAAGAAAGAATAGCCAAAACGGCTTCCTCCTCAAAGCCGAGCTGATCAACGATGCCGATAAGCTTTCCGACCTCGTTTTTGTTAAACATCTTGCCCATAGCCTTCTGCGCTTCGTCAATAAAAGCAGTACCTACACGGCGTTCGATAACGTCCGCAAGCTCGTCGTTTGAATATTCCTCGACACCCGAGTGAGTTATAACGCCACCCTTATGCGCCGTATTTTCTTCGTTTTCTTTTTGGGGAGCTACTGACGCGCGTGTATTCGTTATCACGCCCGCACCTCGCCAATATTTGACCGATGCTAAAAGCTCTGCGCGTTCTACGTGCAAAAGCTCCTCCGCACGAGAAAGATCGACCTCGCCGTCAGCGTTCGCCAAGAGGAAAAGTCCGCCTAAAATCATAAGGTCGTTTTCATCCGCCCCTTTTATGGACGCGTCGTAGCGCGAATCGTATCCGCCGTAATTTATATAAATTTTTCCGTTTCTTGACATTTATGCCTTACCGTCGTTTCGATACGTTTTTTGAGCTACCTCGTAGCAAAGAGTCATAAGAGAGTCGCCGATATGAACGTTCTCAACGACTACCTCCTTGGACTGTATCTGTATTTCCTTACCCGTAAAATTCCATATTCCCGAAATATCCGTATTTTCAAGGCGCTCGGCAACCTCGGACGCATACTCTTTGGGAAGCGTCAAAATGACCATATCGACCGAGTACTTTGCAAGCTTTTCCTCAAGCGCATCCATGCCGTAAACCTTAACGTCGCCTATCTTTTTCCCGATTATATCCGAATCAACGTCAAACATCGCAACGACGTCAACGCCTCTCTTTTCAAACATCGTGCTTTTTACAAGCGCCGTGCCGAGATTTCCCGCGCCCACGACTGCCGCACGAAAGCCGCAGCCAACGCCGAGTATCTCGCATATTTTCGTATACAGATAGTTGACGTTATAGCCGTAGCCCTGCTGACCGAAGCCTCCGAAGCAGTTGAGGTCCTGTCTTATCTGCGACGCCGTTACGTTCATCATACGCGAAAGCTCCGCCGAGCTTACTCTCGTCTTAC
>JAZQTY010000303.1:0-2563 GCA_045631025.1 Eubacteriales bacterium | reverse complement strand
GCACCTTCAAGAACGACGAAAAGGGTGATCCGCTCGTAACCGGCGAGGGACTTGCAGCTCTTAAGGTAATGACTCCCGAAATGTTCGAGAGCATGAAGGAGCAGACGCTCAAGATAACCAAGATCGTTGCTGACGACCTTAAGTCCATCGGTCTTGATCTTTGGGATATCAAGTTTGAGTTTGGATACCACAATGGCGAGGTCGTTCTCATCGACGAGATCGCTTCCGGTAACATGCGCGTTTACAAAGGAGACGAGATAGTTGATCCCGTTGAGCTTACCAAGCTTATTCTCAACAGATAATTTAATAGCTGCTCTATAAGGGAGTAGTCGGCACGAAGTGTGGTAAAGTCACCATCACAGATTATCTTGGCTTTATCTTAAATGACGAGACTTATCCACCGTAGGATAAGTCTCGCATTTTTTTATAATTTTTGAGTAAAATAAAATATTAAATACATTTGGAGGTAAGAGGAATTGAAATTTTACTGTGAAGACAGCGACAAGGTTCTTTCCGAGGTAGCAAGCACGCGCGACGGTCTTTCGTCCGACGAGGCGGCAAAAAGACTTGAGAAAAACGGCAAAAACAAGCTTGTTGCGGCAAAGGGAAAATCCATAATCAGGCGCTTTTTTGAGCAGCTTGCCGATCCTATGACCATCATTTTGTTGGTTGCGGCGGCAATCAGCGGCGGTCTTGCCGCATACGAAAGCGTGGCTCACCCCGGAGAGGGCGAGGGCTTTGCTGACGTTATTATCATTCTCATCGTAGTTATCGTCAACGCCGTGCTCGGCGTTTATCAGGAAAGCAAGGCTGAAAAGGCGATCGAGGCGTTACAGGAAATGTCGGCGGCGACCTCAAAGGTCTTGCGTGACGGTAAGGTGCAGATAATCCGCAGCGAGGATCTCGTCGTCGGCGACGTTATTTTGCTTGAGGCAGGCGACTCCGTTCCCGCAGACGCAAGAATTCTTGAGAACGCAAGCCTTAAGGTCGAGGAGGCAGCGCTTACGGGAGAATCCGTCCCCGTAACGAAGTTTATCGATACCATTTATCTTAAGGATGGTGAGCGAGACGTTCCCCTCGGAGACCGCAAAAACATGCTCTATATGGGCTCGACCGTAGTTTACGGCAGAGGCGTTGCCGTTATTACGGGAACGGGTATGGATACCGAGATGGGTAAGATTGCGGGCGCGCTTCAGGATGCAGAGGAGGGAGATACTCCTCTCCAGAGAAAGCTTCATCAGCTTTCAAAAATTCTGACGTGGCTCGTGCTTGGCATCTGCGTCGTTGTATTCGGCGTTCAGCTTATAAGAGCGGGTAACTTCAGCTTTGCAAATACCGTTCTTCCTTCCTTTATGGTTGCCGTATCTCTTGCGGTTGCGGCTATTCCCGAGGGACTTGCGGCGGTCGTTACCGTCGTTCTTTCGATCGGCGTTACCAATATGTCAAAGCGTAACGCTATCATTCGCCGTTTGACGGCAGTAGAAACGCTCGGCTGTGCGCAGATAATCTGCTCCGACAAGACGGGTACGCTCACGCAGAACAAGATGACCGTCGTTGACCACTTTGGTGAAAACGAGGAAACGATAGCAAGAGCTATGGCTCTTTGCTGTGATGCAGAAATAGATGCCGACGGAAACGTGACGGGCGAGCCTACCGAGGCAGCTCTCGTAAACTGGGCAAGCAAGCTCGGCATGAAAAAGTATGACCTCAAGGGTGAATTCCCCCGTTCGGGCGAGGCTCCCTTTGATTCGGGCAGAAAGATGATGTCCACCGTACACCGTGCGGCAGACTCCTTCATTCAGTACACCAAGGGTGCGCCCGATATAGTAATCGACAGATGCACGCACTACCTCAAGGACGGCACTCCCGTTCCTATGACGGAGGAATACAAGGCGTCCATTTTTGCGGCAAACAAGGCTATGGCTGACAAGGCACTCCGCGTTCTTGCTTGCGCGAGCCGCGTATGGGTAAGCGAGCCCTCCGATTACGAGGCGTCGACTCTTGAAGAGGACCTTTGCTTCGTCGGTCTTTGCGGCATGATAGACCCCGTCCGTCCCGAGGTAAAGGCAGCTATTGCACAGTGTAAGGAAGCAGGTGTCCGTCCTGTTATGATAACAGGTGACCATATAAACACCGCAACGGCGATCGCCAAGGAGCTTGGAATAATCACAGATGCATCGCAGGCTATCACAGGCGCTATGCTCGACGGATATACCGACGAAGAATTTGCGAAGATCGTTGACAGATATTCTGTATATGCACGTGTTCAGCCCGAACACAAGGTAAAGATAGTAAACGCTTGGCGCTCACGCGGCTGTATAACCGCAATGACGGGTGACGGTGTAAACGATGCGCCTTCAATAAAGAGTGCCGATATCGGTATCGGTATGGGTATCACAGGTACTGACGTTACAAAGAATGTTGCCGATATGGTTTTGGCTGACGATAACTTTGCAACTATAGTTACAGCTGTCGGAGAAGGAAGAAGAATATACGACAACATCAGAAAGTCCATTCAGTTCTTCCTTTGCTCAAACCTTTCCGAGGTTGTGGCATATATCAC
>JAZQTY010000302.1:0-5584 GCA_045631025.1 Eubacteriales bacterium | reverse complement strand
TCTCGTTCTCAAAGCTCACCTTTCCTCATCAGCTTATGCGCGTGATCCTGCTCGAAGCGATATACCGAGGCTTCAACATAATAAAAGGCACGCATTACCATAAATAATTGAAATAATTGCGTTAAATTTTCGTATTTTTTTATAAAAATACGCCCCGCAATTGTGAAAATGGTAAAAATATGAAAAAGCAATATATTTTTTCTTGACAAGCGTCAAAAAAAGGTATAAAATATTCCTATAAATTTATAAATAAATCTAATTTTTCGGAGGATACAAAAATGGATTCTAACAAAAGACCTGATACTATGCAGCGTATCACGACTCCCGAGCTTGCGAATGCGTTTATCGACGAGCAGGTAGAGCTTGTACGCCGTCAGGTAGGAGATAAGCGCGTGCTTCTCGCTCTTTCGGGCGGAGTTGACAGCTCCGTTGTTGCGGCGCTTCTTATCAAGGCTATCGGCAAGCAGCTCGTTTGCGTACACGTAAACCACGGACTTATGAGAAAGAACGAGTCCGAAAACGTTATCGAGGTTTTCCGCAACCAGCTCGACGCTAACCTTATCTACGTAGACGCTACCGACCGTTTCCTTGGTCTTTTGGCAAACGTTTCCGACCCCGAAAGCAAGAGAAAGATAATTGGAAAAGAGTTTATTGAGGTTTTCGCTGACGAGGCGAGAAAGCTTGAGGGCGTTGATTTCCTCGCCCAGGGCACCATTTACCCCGATATTCTTGAGAGCGTTAAGCAGGCAGAGGGTAAGAAGGCAGTTAAGTCGCACCACAACGTAGGCGGCTTGCCCGAGGACCTCAATTTCCAGCTTGTTGAGCCCATCAAGCTGCTCTTTAAGGACGAGGTTCGCGTAGTCGGTGAGGCTCTCGGACTTCCCCACGCTATGGTTTACCGTCAGCCGTTCCCCGGCCCCGGACTTGGAGTTCGTTGCCTCGGTGCAATTACCCGTGACCGCCTCCACGCACTCCGTGAGGCTGATGCAATCTTGCGCGACGAGTTCGACAAGAACGGTCTTGCAGAGAAGGTATGGCAGTATTTCGTAGTAGTACCCGACATGAAGAGCGTCGGCGTTAAGAACGACAGCCGCTACGAGGGCTGGCCCGCAATAATCCGCGCCGTAAACACCAAGGACGCAATGAGCGCAACTATCGAGGAGATTCCCTACGCGGTTCTCCATAAGATCACCGCTCGCATAACCGACGAGGTAGAGGGAATCAACAGAGTTCTTTACGACCTGACTCCGAAGCCTACCGGAACGATCGAGTGGGAATAATAACAATTATCACAGCAAAAATAAATTATCGCAAAAAAGGTAAATTCGTTTATCATTCGAGCGCTTTTGCACTACAATAAAAAGAAAAGACCTTGCTTCATCCGGGTGATGAATCGAGGTCTTTTTTCTATGCTTTTTATTGAAAGGCGGGACAAAAATAACTTGTAAATACAAGTGAGATAACTTTTTGGATTATGATATGAAAAATCATGATTTCCATGAGAATAAAAATACTTGCCTGAATTCAATGGAGAAAAAACGCTTGAATAAGCGTTATACAAAGAGTAGAACGCATCCTTTGCCTATTTATTTGCGATTCATTAAAAGCTCGAAAAGCATACGGTGCTTTTTGGCGACGGCGTGGAGAATAATACCGCAGGACCACAGAAGCGCTGCGATTATGTAGCAAGCGACGCAAACGAACAAGGTTGGAAATCGATCGACCGTACCGAAGCGGAAATAATCCACGAGCACGGGGATTATAAATCCCGTTCCGAGAATAGTCAGCGCTGCAGAAATGATTGAGAAGAAGCGAAGCGGCTTATACTCCGAGAAAAGGCGGAATATAGTCATCAGCACCTTAACGCCGTCGGAAACGGTATTAAGCTTTGACACGCTTCCCTCCGGGCGGTCACGGTAATCCACGGGAATTTCCTCAAGAAGAAAATTCTTATCAAGCGCGTGAATAGTCATTTCCGTTTCGATTTCAAAGCCCTTTGAGAGAACGGGAAAATTCTTAACGAATATCTTGCTGAAGGCGCGGTAGCCCGTCATTATATCCTTGACCTTGCTCTTGAATATCTTATTTATAAGAAAGCGAACGGTGCGGTTTCCGACGTTATGGAACGGACGCTTGTTCTCCTTGAAATAAGTCGAGGAGAGGCGGTCGCCAATAACCATATCTACCCCCTTATTGAGCACGAGCTCGCACATCTCTCTTGCGTGCTGCGCGGGGTAGGTATCGTCGCCGTCGATCATAAGGTAACAGTCCGCGTCGATATCGCGGAACATGCTGCGAATGACGTTTCCCTTTCCCTGGCGGTATTCGTAGCGAACGGTAGCACCTGCTTCGGCGGCGAGCTTGTCGGTGCCGTCGGTTGAATTGTTATCGTAAACGTAAATATCAGCCTCGGGGAGTGCCTCGCGAAAATCGCGAACCACCTTTGCGATAGTCTTGCTTTCGTTGTAACAAGGAATAAGAACTGCTATTTTTGACATAATATTCTCCTATTAAATTATCTTGAATAAAATATCTCGTCGACACCGTCGGCGTCACCTTCAAAGTCGCCCGACATAGGCTCTCGAGCGCTGTCCGGCTCCTCGCCGTCAAGCGGTGTCCACGCGTTTCCAAAGCCCGCCTCACGAAAGAGCGCGGCAAGCCCCGTTATCTGCTTTAGACGCAAAATCTCGTCTGTATCCATACCGAGGTGCTTGGAAATCCATTTGTCCGTTCTTCCAAGATCGTGAAGCTCGGTTACGATATTACTCATAAGATCAACGTCGTGCGCGCCGCGAGCACGATTGTGCCGAATAGTGCTTGCCATTCTGTAATCAAGCGGCTTGTCTATAACGGACACGGGAAGAAGCCCTCCCTCTCGCTCGTAAATATCGGGATATTCAAGCATAACTCTGTATCTGTGAAAGCCGTCTACGATTACGTATCTGTCACGCTCAACGTCGTGATAGCAGACGATCGGCATGGTGTAGCCGTCCTCAAGAATACTCTGATATAGCAGAGAAAATTCGGGAGGCGCGACGGAGTTCGGATTGTAATCGTTAGGCTCTATTTTCTCTATCGGAACGGCTCTTACGCCGTAAACCGGACTTTTATAGCTCATCGTATCTCACCAACCTTTTGGTATTTTTCTCGAAGAAGCGCAATTTGCTTCGTTTGCTGACGGGTAAGCCCAAAGCCCATAAAGCGACAGTTGTGATCGTTTTTGAGAATACAGTAGCACATTCGCTTCCAGCTTGGAATATCCTTGCTTGATCTTATATCGTCGGTATGATCCGGAATGCCGCCCAAAAATATGACTCGGTATTTATGATCCAACGTATAGCACGAAACACCGTTTCGCCGCACGTCGTAGCCCTTTGCAATAAGCTCGTTGATAACCTCCTCGTCAAGACCGCCTCCCGTATTACGCCAAAAATTCATTGATGTATTGAATTTTTTTACGTAACTCTCCCGAGTCAGCGGTGGGAGAGTATCCAAGAGAAATTTCGTATAGCTTTCCCACGTATGCCCCTCCGGGAGCTTCAGGTTTCGGTAACCGAACGCCTTTGTCTTTCCGTATATCGCGCCGAAATTGACTCCTTTGACGCGTCCTACGAGCTTCGTCCAAATCGCGGGATCAATAACTCGGTAAAGGTTAAGGCTTTCCTTTGCGTAATCGTTAAACGGAGAGGCAACGCGCATTTTTTCGGGCGGAAGTCCCGCCTTGAAATAAAGCTCGTATAGGCGGTTGTAGTCGTATCCAAAGCGGTAGTTTGCGTACCAAACATCGGACAACGACCAGTCGTACATCGGAGACGCCAGCCAAACGTCCTTGACCTGACGCGTAAGATACTGCTCTCCCTTATATCCGAACTTTTTATTGACGATGCCGCTATATCGGTTAAGCGACTCATCCGCTCTGATTCCGAGCAGGCAAACGGTTTTACCGCCGCCGTGAACATCCTTGTACCAACGCGCAAAATACTTGGCAAGATCCTCCTGATACATACGGTAGGAATAGTAATAAAAGGGGTTGTTCTCAAGATTTATAACGTAATCGTGAGTCGGCATAGGGCGCACCCATAGCTCTCGCTCCGTGTCGTTCCAAGGATACCAGTACATTTCATAGTTGCTGATAGCCGTCCTCGTCGCCATGGGCAGACACACCCAATACGGCTCGACGTCGTTCTTAAAGCGCTCGAAGGTACGCTCAACGTATTCCGACGTTGCGGTGTACTGCGCCTCAAAATCCTGATGAAAGAGCCCTACCGTTCTGTCGGGATAATATTTGTTTTTGAAGTCAACGACGATATTTAAAAGCAATCCGCTGTCCTTACCGCCGGAAAAGGAAACGAAAATATTATCGAATTCCTTAAAAATAAAGTGGAGACGGGAAATAAGCGCGTCGTAAACGTTTACGTCCTGATATTTCTTTTTTGTTTCGTTCATTTCGCGATTCCGTCCCTTTCGTTTACTTCTATATAACTTGACGCTTTCGGTGGATATGGCTTATCGTTTTACGACTCCGCGCGCGTGCGCCTATAAATCTCGTCGGAAATAGCGCAAAAGTCCTCAACCGTAAGGCGCTCGCCGCGCACGTCTGCGGAATGTCCGCAGGCAACGATTATCTCGGTAAGCTCCTCCTTTGAAAGCTCGCCGAACGCAGCCGATAGGGCGTTGGGCAGAGTTTTTCTGCGTTGCTCAAAAGCCCCCTTCACCGTTCGGAAGAATAGCGTCTCGTCAAGCGGACGGTAAGGGCGCTCTTTGTAAAGATCGATGCGAATTACCGAGGACTCAACCTTTGGCGGAGGAACGAAATTGTGCGCTCCGACGCGGAAAAGACGGCGTGGGGCGCCGTAGTAGTTAAGCACGGCGGTTATTGCTCCGCAGTTTTTTCCTCCGGGGGCGGCGCACAGTCTATCTGCAACCTCGGACTGTATCATAACCGTAATGGAATCAAAAGGCAGCCCCGATTCGAGAAGCTTCATAAGAATAGGCGTAGTTATATAATAAGGAAGATTTGCGCAAACGCTGACCTTTCCGCGTGCAAATGCAGGAGCTAACAGCTCCTCAAGATCAACCTTCATAACATCCTCATTTATCACGGTAACGTTGCTGAATTCTCCCAGCGTGTATTTAAGCACGGGAATAAGACCGTTGTCTATTTCAACGGCTATTACTCTTTTGTATCTGACTGCAAGCTCACGCGTCAGCGAGCCGACGCCCGGACCGATCTCAAGGACGGTGCTCTCCGAGTCGTCACAGCAGCTGTCCGCGATGTCCTCAACAACCGAAACGTTAGTCAAAAAATTTTGCCCAAACTCCTTACGGAAATTGAGAGAAAACATTGCCATGAGCTGCTTTATCGTTTTTTGGTCGCAAAGATTCATAATAAACACTCCCAAATTTTACTCTATATATTTTAACATAAATATCCTCAAAAATCAACAATAAAGTAACAAAAAAAGCTCTCGGCAAAGAAAAAAGAATCAAATAAATAAAATTATGTTTTTTTGAAAAACATCTTGACAAAAAAGAAGTTTTCTATTATAATATTTATGTTTGCTGGTGTAGCACAGTCGGTAGT
>JAZQTY010000301.1:0-6999 GCA_045631025.1 Eubacteriales bacterium | reverse complement strand
AGACCGCTTGGCCTCCGACTTGACGGTCCGTCCTTGGGAACCGCACCCTCGGGGAAGTGAATGTGTATATCGTGCTTTTGGTAGAAGTCGGAGGGGATTCCGAACTCGCTCGCTATAGAGCGAACGTAGCTTACGGCTATTTGAGCAGACTCCTTCATGACGTCGCCGAGCGAGCCCGTAAGCTCGATCTTGCCCGTTCCGTCGAGAATTGATACCTCGACCTTTAAGAGGTCGCCGCCCGCCTGCGTCCATGCAAGTCCGTTTACGACGCCTATCTCGTCCTCGTCCGAAATTGCTTCGGGCAAGCGCTTGCGCGCGCCGAGGTATTCGCTGATATTTTTGTCGGTTACGCTTATTTTGCCGGACGCCGTTTCCTCAACGACTGCCTTTGCTGCCTTTCGGCAAACGTCCGCGATAGAGCGCTCAAGGTTACGAACGCCCGCCTCGCGAGTATAGTAATCAATGATCTCCTCGATTGCCGAGTCGGAAATATTAAGCATACGCTTATTAAGCCCGTGGCGGGTAAGCTGCTTGGGAACGAGGTGATTCTTTGCTATTGAAATCTTTTCGGTCTTTGTGTAGGAATTAAGCTCGATTACCTCCATTCTGTCAAGCAGAGGCTTCGGAACGGTATCAAGCGTGTTTGCAGTCGCTATAAAAAGACAGCTTGAAAGGTCGAAGGGAAGCTCCACGAAGTGGTCGCGGAAGCTCTTGTTCTGCTCGCCGTCAAGCACCTCGAGAAGCGCGGAGGCGGGATCGCCGTGCGAGTCGCGCGTGAGCTTATCTATCTCATCAAGAAGAATGAGGGGATTGTTTACTCCTGCTTGCGTAAGGGCGGTTATTATTCTTCCGGGCATAGCGCCGATGTATGTCTTTCTGTGACCGCGTATGTCAGCCTCGTCACGCACGCCTCCCAAGGAAACGCGAACGTATTTTCTGTTCATCGCTCGGGCGATTGAAGCGCCGATGGAGGTCTTACCAACGCCGGGAGGTCCGACGAGGCAAAGTATTTGGTTGCCAAGCTCGGGATTGAGCTGCTTTACGGCAAGGTATTCAAGTATTCTTTCCTTGACCTTTTCGAGCCCGTCGTGGTCCTTATCGAGTATTTTTCTTGCCGCGCTGACGCTCACTCTGTCCTTGGTGGAAACGCACCACGGGATTTCAAGGCAGGTGTCGAGATAAGAGCGCGCAACAGTCGCCTCGGACGAGCCGAAGGGCGCCTTTGACATTCTGTCGTTTTCCTTCAAGAGCTTTTCGCGAACCTCGTCGGGAAGCTTTGCGGACGTTATGCGCTCAAAATACTCGTCCGCCTCCTCGCCCTCACCAAGCTCGCTTTTGATCATTCTGACCTGCTCGCGAAGATAGTAGTCCTTTTGGTTTTGATTGAGAGAGGCGCGAACCTTTTTGTGTATCTCCATTTCGCACGACAAAATATCCAGCTCCTCGGAAATTATCGTGATAAGAAGCTCTATGCGCTTTTCGGGATCGAAGGTCTCAAGCACTCTTTGCTTGTCCGACATTTTGACGAGCATATTCGAGGCTATAAAATCCGCAAGGAGCGCGGGAGTTTTTATTGCCGCTGCCGACGTCAGCATATCGTCGCTTACCGAGGGCAAAAACGAAGCGAGCTTTTTAGCCTCCGTGAGTATAGCTCGGCAGTACGCCTGATTGCGGACGTTATCCTCGTCAGCGGAGGTGTGAGTCTTGGAATTGACCTCTGCTATTATGTACTCCGTAAAGGGGCGGTATTCGATAGCGGAGGCTCGCGAATATCCCTCGGCTACGACGCGGAGCGCGCCGTCCGGAGTCTTGACGGATTGCTTTATCTTGCACACCGTGCCCACGGTGTAAAGGCAGTCGGGAAGCTTTGCCTCGCCGTCAACGTCCTTGTAGGCTACTATAAACGCAGGGGAATCGGTATCAAACGCCGCCTCTACCGCCTTTGCGGCGAAGTCCTCCGTAAGCTCGAAGCTGATAGCGGCACCGGGGAACGCGACCAAGCCCTTTACGGGAATAACGGGCAGAGTCATCTTTTTGATTTTAACTATATATTTTGACATTTATTCATTATCCTTTCGGGAATTTGCCTTGCCGAGACCTGAAAAAACGGTCGTTTACGGCTTGAATATCGACACTTGAGTGGGTTATTGCATAGAAATGCGCTCAAGCAAATACATATTCATTATATTATATCACACTTTTTCTCCGATTTCCATAGTTATTTCAAATTATTTAAATATTGTTAAAATAATTTCTTGCTTTTTTGGCGCATGTGTGGTATTATAATAATTACCTGATATGGGAGGTACGATAGTGATAGGACTTTTGGCAAAAATATTTATAAAGGACGGCGGCTCGCCCGAAAAAACGAGAGGAGCTTACGGAAAGCTTTGCTGCTTCGTCGGAATATGTCTTAACGTATTGCTTTTCGGCATCAAGCTTTTTGCGGGAATTATAAGCGGAGCGATATCCGTTATTTCCGATGCGTTCAATAATCTTACGGATGCGACCTCGTCGCTCATATCGCTTCTCGGATTTCGTCTTTCGGAGCAGAAGGCAGACAAGGATCATCCGTTCGGTCACGGCAGATTTGAATATATATCGGGCTTTATCGTGTCCATGCTTATAATTCTCGTGGGCTTTGAGCTTGGGAAGTCGTCGGTTGAAAAGATTATAACCCCCGAGGCGGTGGAATTCAGCCTCGTCGCCGTCATCATACTCGTCGCGTCCATAGCGATAAAGGCGTATATGGCGTTTTACAATTTCAAAATATCAAAGAAAATATCCTCTGCGGCTATGAGAGCGACGGCAACGGACTCACTTTCGGACTGCATTGCAACGACTGCGGTGCTTGCAAGCTTGATAATTGCAAGGGTATTTAACGTTAATATCGACGCGTACTGCGGTCTTGCGGTGTCGGGCTTTATACTCTTTTCGGGGCTTCGCTCCGCCAAGGAGACCATCGATCCGCTCCTCGGAAGCTCGCCGAGCGACGAGTATATAAAGGAGATAACGACCGTCGTTTATTCCTACGAGGGCGTAAAGGGAATACACGATCTTATAGTTCACGACTACGGTCCCGGGCGCTCGATGATATCCTTACACGCGGAGGTTGACGCCAACGCCGACCTGCTCCATACGCACGACATGATAGACAATATAGAAAAGGAGCTTCGTGAGAAGCTCAAGTGTGACGCGGTCATACATATGGACCCGATAATTACGGACGATCCGCAGATCAACGATGTCAAGGCAAAGGTGGCGGCGCTCGTTACTTGCATTGACGCAAGCCTTACGATACACGATTTCCGTATGGTGGTAGGGCCCACTCATACGAACGTGATCTTTGACGTGGCAGTTCCTTTTGACGTAAAAAAGAGCGACGCGGAGATAAAAAATGCGGTTGAGACCATAGTGAGAACGATCGACGGAAATTATTTCGCGGTTATCAATATTGATAAGGCGTATTCGTAAAATAAAAAGCAGGACTTCCTTTACGATGAAGGAAATCCTGCTTTTTTCGTTATAGCTTACTTGTTAGCCTCAAGCCACTCGTCAGCCTTTGCGGGGGAGAGACGCTTGATGTCCTCGGTGGGGTACTTGGAGTCAGCGCCGCCGTTGGTGTAGAGGAAGAACTTGCCGTTTGCGGTCTTGTAGAGAGTCTCCTCGTAGCCGTCAGCATCGCCGAAATTGCCGTTTACCTTTTTGAGGACGACCTCGGAAGCCTCCGTATTGTATTCAACCTTGCAAATAATCTTTTTCATGATCCTTAATCCTTTCTTTAGCGTTTGATTTTTTTCTACGCGAATATTATAACATATCGGACGCGGAATTGCAACAGTTTTTTATAGGAAATAAAAAAGCACAACCGAAATCTTTTCTGCGCCGAAGATATCATAAGCTTGATATTCCGCAGATAAGAATTACCGTTGTGCGTGACGCTGTGGAGTTGGTGCCGCCGACAGCTTTAGTATTATACCCTAAAAAAGCGGATTTGTAAATATCCATTTTACACGATTTTTTGTCGAAAAATTCGTTAAAAACGATACACAATAGAAAAAATGACGGTTTTTTTTGAGTTTTTTGTTGCTTTTAACATTTGGCTTTGAAAAATGTCGTAGGTCTTGTCGTATATGTCTTGACTCATCTCATTTGTAAACAAATTGTGTACTGAAAAGAGCGTTTCGACAAACGGAGAAAAAATCAAAAAAAATTTCAAAAAGGTATTGACAAACGGAGACGGGTGTGGTAAAATAATCGGGCAAAAGAAGAAGAACGTTCTCCGTTCTCACCGTGCCGACGAGTTGCGTACGGTCTGATATTCACCAAATGCTTCGGGAGAGCCCGAGGTGTCGTCGTGCGGAGAAGTTTTCTTTCGCATGATTTTTTTTGCCCTTGTGGGCATTGGAGGTGTATTCGGTATTAGCGCAAAAGAAATGACTATCAACGAGGAGATAAAGTTCAAGGAAGTAAGAGTCGTTGGTGTTGAGGGCGAGGCGATTGGAATCATGTCGTCCGACGCAGCACTTAAGATGGCTTACGATCAGGGCTACGATCTCGTTCTTATGGCTCCCCAGGCGCAGCCCCCCGTTTGTCGTATAATGGACTACGGAAAGTATCGCTTTGAGAGAGATAAGAAAGAAAAGGAAGCGAAGAAGAAGCAGCAAACGGTCGAGCTTAAGGAAATTCAGCTTTCTTGCAGAATTGACACTCATGATTTTGAAACCAAGGCGCGCCACGCTATCAAGTTCCTCGAATCGGGAAACAAGGTAAGAGTCGTAATGCGCTTTAAGGGACGAGAGATGAGTCACGTTGGCATAGGTCAGGAAATAATGAAGAAATTTCAGGA
Organism: Eubacteriales bacterium; assembly: GCA_045631025.1. Classification (GTDB taxonomy): domain Bacteria; phylum Bacillota; class Clostridia; order Oscillospirales; family CAG-272; genus HGM12713. Next base: position 2,150 of record JAZQTY010000301.1, on the reverse strand, counting down.
CACCTGCAGTGAGGTCGGAAGCGTTGACAAGGCGCCCGTGCTTGACGGCAGAATTATGAGCATGGTGATTTCTCCCGTAAAGGCTAAATAAGACGTATTCGCGCATCGCGCGTTACTATAAGGGGCGAGAGTCCCACCCAATTTTGATTATTAAAAAAGGAGATTATAAAAATGGGAAAAGTAAAGACACATAAAGCATCCGCAAAGAGATTTTCTGTTACCGCTTCCGGTAAGGTAAAGATGGGTCACTGCCATCACAGACATAACACCGGTCTTAAGACCGCGAAGAGAAAGAGACATCTTCGCCAGAGTGCTATACTCAGTGATTCTATGACCGCAAACATCAGAACGCTTATTCAGAAATAATTACGGAACAACAGAAGGAGGATATTAAAAATGGCAAGAATCAAGGGCGCTATGATGACGCGCAAGAGAAGAAATAAAGTTCTTAAGGCTGCAAAGGGATACTGGGGCGCAAAGTCCAAGCATTTCAAGATGGCAAAGCAAGCCGTTCTCAAGAGCGGAAACTATGCATTTGCCGGCAGAAAGATGAAGAAGAGAGATTTCCGCAGATTGTGGATCGCTCGTATTTCCGCACAGGCAAAGGTAAACGGTATGAACTACTCTACCTTTATGCACGGTCTTAAGCTCGCAGGCATCGATCTCAACCGTAAGATGCTCGCAGAGATTGCAGTTTCCGATAAGGAAGCTTTCGCAGCTCTCGCTGAAAAGTCAAAAGCAGCTCTTTAATCAGAGCTATAAAACCCCGTTTTCACGGGGTTTTATTTGTGTAAAAAAGGAGGCGCGCGTATGAATAAAGAGATAATAAGCTCAAGGCAAAATCCGCTTGTTAAGTTCGTATGCGGGCTTGCCGATAAGAAAAATCGCCGCGAGAGCGTACTTTTCCGCTTTGACGGAATAAAGCTTCTCGGGGAGGCACTTTCGTCCGACGTTAAAATAAAATACGTCGTTTGCAGAAGCCCCGTGAACGACACTCTTTGCCGTGCCGTTGATAAGGCGGTATCCGAGGGAAAGATAACCCGTGACGCCGTCGTGGAGGTCAGCGACTCCGTTTTTGAAAAAATGAGCGAGGAGAGAGCGCCCGAGGGCGTGATCACCGTTGCGTATGCTTCGGACTCGCTTCACGAGTCAGGCGAGAAAATTCCCGAAAGGAAGGAAAGAATACTTATTGCCGAGTCCTTGCGGGATCCCGGAAATCTCGGGACGGTCATGCGAAGCTGTTATGCTTTGGGTATCGACAGACTTATAATTACGGACGATTGCGCTGACGTCTACAACCCGAGAACTATTCGCGCCGCTATGGGCGCGGTATTTAAAATGCGCACGCAGAGCGTATCCGTAAAAGCTCTTCCGAGCTTTATTGGCAAGCTCGTCGGCGACGGTCGCAGAGTGTATGCCACCGCGCTTGGCGAGAGCTCTCGAAGCATCGGCGAGGTAAGACTCTCCGAGGGAGACTGCTTCGTTATCGGTAACGAGGGGCACGGTCTTACGGACGAGGTCATAGGCGCTTGCAGTGATTCCGTTATTATTCCCATGCGCGAGGACGCCGAGTCGCTTAACGCGGCGGCGGCAGCCTCTATATGCATTTGGGAAACAGTACGGGGGAGCTTATGAGAAAAGACGAGAACGCGCTTTATTGGATATGGCTTGCCGAAAAATTCGGCATTGCGTCAAGGGAGTTTCCAAGCTTCGTTAACACGTTTGACGATCCCTACGACGTTTACAGAATGTCGGAGGAGGAGCTTGAACAGGTAGAGGGCATCAAGGATATTACCAAGGCGCGCCTTGCCGATAAATCCCTTGAGACCTCTTATAAGTATCTTAAGTACTGCCAACGGCAGGGAATAGATATAATAGGATATACGGACGAGCGGTATCCCGCGCGTCTGCGTACCATCGAAAATCCGCCCGTAATGCTTTACTGTCTCGGAAAGCTTCCGAGCGTTGACCAAAGGCTTTGTATCGGAATGGTCGGTACGAGAAAAATGAGCGAATACGGAAAGCGATCCGCGTATAAAATAGCGTATGAGTTATCGGCGGCGAAGGTGTGCGTGGTAAGCGGAATGGCGCTCGGAATCGACGGCGTCAGGGCCGCGGCGGCGCGGAGGGAAGGCGGGGGGCCAGCGGGG
>JAZQTY010000300.1:0-6187 GCA_045631025.1 Eubacteriales bacterium | reverse complement strand
ATCTCCTGCGAGCTCGGCTATATATTTATCTCTCTCGGCGTCCGAGAAGGCATATTTCTCATTGCCCTGCTTTGCGCCCTTCTTATAGACCTTATAAAGCGGAGGCTGAGCGAGATATACGTGTCCCTCGTCGATAAGCTGACGCATATGTCTGAAGAAGAACGTAAGAAGAAGAATTCTTATGTGAGATCCGTCGACGTCGGCATCCGCCATAATTATTATCTTACCGTATCTTAACTTGTTTATATCAAAATCCTCACCGATTCCACAGCCAAGCGCCTGAATTATCGGGATAAGCGAGTGATTTGAATATACCTTATCGAGTCTACTCTTTTCTACGTTAAGTACCTTTCCGCGCAAAGGAAGGATAGCTTGGAATTTTGAGTTTCTTCCCTGCGTTGCAGAGCCTCCTGCGGAGTCTCCCTCTACAAGATAAAGCTCCGTATATTCCACTCTCTTATCGTTGCAGTCGCGAAGCTTTCCGGGCAGCGTCGTGCTTCCGAGCAAGCCCTTACGTCTTGTAAGCTCTCTTGCCTTTCTTGCCGCCTCTCTCGCTCTTGACGCCGCAAGCGCCTTATCAAGTATTGCTCTTGCTGTCGCGGGGTTTTCCTCAAAGAATTCAGCGAGCTTTGTCTTTATGGTGCTGTCAACGAGCGTTCTTATCTCGGAGTTTCCGAGCTTTGCCTTGGTCTGGCTTTCAAACTGCGCGTCCTCAAGCTTTACGCTGACTATCGCGCAAATTCCCTCAAGCACGTCCTCGCTCGAAAGATTTTTATCGCTGTCCTTAAGTATTCCGTTCTTTCTTGCGTAGTCGTTAAGGACCTTGCTTATACCCGTCTTAAAGCCCGTTTCGTGCGTACCGCCCTCGATGGTGTTCATGTTGTTTGCAAACGTAAGCACGAGGGGGTTATAGGAGTCGTTATACTGAAGCGCAACCTCTGCAACGCTTGAGCCGTTCTCGCCTCTCATATAAATTACGTCGGGGTGAATAAGCTCGCAGTGCTTATTTTCGTTAAGGTAGCTTACGAAGGTCTTTATACCGCCCTCAAAGTGATACTCGTTCTCGACTACCTCGTCCTCTCTCTCATCGCGCAGAACTATTCTGATGCCGCCGTTGAGGAATGCCTGCTCTCTCATTCTGTTTGCAAGAATATCGTACTGGAATACGGTTTCCTCGAAGATAGTGGGGTCAGGCTGGAACGTGACTCTAACGCCGTGAGGACGCTCGGGATACTCTCCCTCGTCACGGAAGGGGCGAGCCACCTTTCCGCGCTCAAATCTTTCGGTATATCTTCTTCCCTCGTAGCAGTCGTCAAGCTCTACCCACTCGGAAAGCGCGTTTACGACTGACGCGCCAACTCCGTGCAAGCCACCGGCTATCTTATATCCGCCGCCACCAAACTTTCCGCCTGCGTGAAGTATGGTATAAACCACCTCGGGCGTAGGTATTCCCTGCTTCGGATGTATAGCCGCAGGAATTCCTCGTCCGTTATCCTCAACGGTTATGCTGTTTCCCTTATTTATAGTAACCGTTATTTTATCACAATAGCCCGCAAGAGCCTCATCAATGGAGTTGTCTACTATCTCATAGACAAGATGGTGCAAGCCGCGAATAGACGTAGTACCGATATACATACCGGGACGCTTTCTTACAGCCTCCAATCCCTCCAATACTTGTATTTGATTTTCGTCGTAAACCTGATGGGTATTGTTTTCCATTTTTATACCGTTCCTTTATTTTATCTTGCCTAATTTAAAATACTTTCGTAAATTCTTCCCTTCAGCGCCGCCGCTGACAAGGGAGAAAAGCATACCTTACTCTCTCCGTGTTCCTCGTAAAGTATAAATGATTTCGGAATCTCGTAAGACGCCGATTCCAAAAGATAATCCTTTTGCATGGAGCCAAGGTATTTTCTCGTTATCTGGGATACCGTAGAGTTATCCATATCAAATATACCGATAACGCTCGATATTCTTATATTTCTGTTATTTCCAACGTGTAGATACATAAGTCGGATTCCTCTTTTCAGAAGGTATAGCTTCCTTCCCTAACGTAAATTTTCTTCGCTTGCGTATTACTCTTGATCATATCCGGCTCGCAGGTCGTTATTATTACCTGCTTGTCCTTCATTCGGTTTATGAGATAATCTCTGCGCGTTCCGTCAAGCTCGGATAGTACATCGTCAAAAAGAAATACAGGATAATCTCCGAACTCCTCCTTGCAGATCTCACCCTCTGCAAGCTTCATGGAAAGCGCCAGTGAGCGCTGCTGTCCTTGTGAAGCAAAAAGCCTTGCGCTTTTACCGTTAAGAAGAATATCTATATCGTCCTTGTGAATTCCCCACAGTGTTGCTCCCGCGTATATCTCTCGATCGTGAGAATTGCGAAGCAGTGAAATATATTTTTCCTTCGTTTTTTCCCTATCCGTATATTCATCCTCCGGCTGTGAGGATGAGCCGTGATACTTAACGGTAGGTATTTCGATCTCTCCCGTCATTTCTCCGAAAAATCTCGATATATGGTCCTGCGCGCGTCTTATAAACGATATTCTCATATCGGATATTATTGCCGCCTCGTTCGCAAGCTGCTCGCTCCAAAGATCAACCGTGTCCTCAAACGCCTCTCTGTCCGAAAGAGCCGTCTTTATAAGCGCGTTTCTTTGCTTTAAAGCGTAATTATACTTTTGCAGAGAATGAATGTACATCGGATACATTCTGCTTATCGCCATATCGAGATAAGCCCTGCGCTCCGACGGACCGTCCTTTATAAGGGAAAGATGCTCGGGACAAAATAAGACCGCGCGAAAGCTTCCCATTATATCTGAAAGTCTATCAGCTCTTATTCCGTTTTTTTCAACGAGTCTTTGTTTTTCCTGGAATATTTTTATACGGATATTTTGATTTCTTTTCGTGTCTCTGTAATCAAGAGAAATATCCGCGCTTTCCGCACCAAAGCGTATAAGCTGCGCGTTATGCGCCGAACGGAAGCTTCTGCCTACTGAAGCGTAAAAAACAGCCTCAAGCAGATTGGTTTTTCCCTGCGCGTTTTCTCCCGCAAGAATATTCACTCCGTCACAAAACTCAACAGACGCAGATTCAATATTTCGAAAATCCTTTAACTCTATTCTTTTACAGAACATTTAGAAAAATCAATCCTTCATTCTTACGGGAAGCAGCATGAATATCTCATCCTTGCCACTTGCCTCGTAATCGTTATCACGGGGTTCTATATTCATGCTCGTAAGAGGAGACGACATGGAAAGCTTTACGTTGTCACTCTCACAAGCTCTTATACTGTCCATAAGGTATCTGTTATTAAACGCGATAAGTATTTCGTCGCCTGCATGCTCGATGAAAAGCTCCTCGTAGGTGCTTCCAGCCGTGGATACGGCAGATATCTTGAGAACGTCCTCGTTTATGTCAAGCTTAACGTGAGAACGAACGCTTCCCGCAATCTTCTCCTCGGTAATAAGAGCTGCTCTTTCAAGCGCTCCGAGCATTTCCTTTTTATCTACGTATACGATATTTCTGTGGCTGTTTACTATTATTCTGTCGTAATCGATGTAATCTCCCTCAATAAGTCTTGAGAAGAAGGTAAGCTCACCTATAAGGAATACTATATGTTTTCTCGTTACGAATATTTGAGTCAGCGCCTCTTCTTCGTCGTCAAGAAGTCTTGAAAGCTCATTTACCGTCTTTACCGGAACTATAAACGAATATTCAAGGTGAGCGTTTCCGTTAGTATTCTTATTGACAAGCTCCGTTTTCTGTCTGCACTTTGCAAGCTTAAAGCTATCGCAGGAAACGAGCATGATAGAGTCGTCGGTTATCTTAAAGTAAGTACCGTTAAGAACCGCTCTTTGGTCGTTTACACCCATAGCAAAATCGACCTTGGCAATCATTTTCTTAAGTACTGCCTGTGACATAATAAAGCTTCTGTCACTTGAAAGCTCGGGAATAGAGGGGAAATCCTCGCCCTTAAGAGCTATCATTTTATGAGAGGATCTGCCGCTTACGAAGGATGCGGAAAGCTTTGAGTCAACCGTCAAGGTTATCTCCTCACCGTCCATAACGCGAAGCGTCTGTACGAACTTCTGCGCGTTTATTATAAAGCTTCCCTCCTCTATTACCTTTGCTTCAACCGTAATTCTTACGCCCTTTTGCAGGTCGTACGTAGTCATAACGCAGGTATCAGGAATTTTTGCTTCTATAAGTATTCCTTCCGTTGCAGTAAGCGAGGACTTTCCCGATACCGCGCTCATAAGAGGAGCAACAGCTGCGCTTATTTCATTTCTGTTAAATATTACCTTCATAATGTATATCCTTTCATATAGAGAGTTTTTCAACAGCGCTATTTCAACAGACTAAAAAGAATATACTTTGCTGTGCGCGCCGCCTTATAAATAAATAATATATTTAAATATTTTAGTATTAGTATTATTAGGGGATGTTGAAAGTGTGGAAAACCCCAACAACGCTATATAACGCAAGGCTTTAAAAATTTTTCAAAGCTTTAAATTCAAAGCAAGCTCGTACCAATTTCGTGTGGATAATTTTTCACGTAGAAAAATCCGAAATTTTGTCGAAAAATATTTTTAACAACTTTTCATCACGTTTTTAATAGCTTTTAAAACAGTCAACCGCTTATTTCCTTTATAAGAGATGTTATTTCAATATTTACCATCGGATCTGACGCAATCTTTTTTGTAATAAGGCTGTTTGAATAAATAACCGTCGAATGGTCCTTATCGACTATCTCTCCTATATCCGGAAATGAAAGCTCGGTTATTTCACGAATGAGATATATTGTAACCTGACGTGCCCAAGTAACGTTTTTAACTCGCTTTTTTCCCTTTATTTCTTCCTTTGAAACGTCGTATTTTTTGTATACGGCAGCAAATATCTTGTCAACGGTGGTTGCTATCGGTTCAGCACCGCCTAAAAGCTCGTTAATACAGCTCTTTGCAAGCTCCATGTTTATTACCTGTCCCATAATGAGGCTCTTCGCGGAGAGCTTTTTTATAGCTCCCTCTATCTGCCTTATATTAGAGCGCAGATTTTCCGCAAGGAAAAGCAGAACGTCGTCGGGTATCATAATTCCTGCCTGTTCGGTTTTCTTTTTAAAGATAGCCAAACGAAGCTCAAGGTCGGGGGGCTGAATGTCTGCAATAAGTCCCCATTCAAATCTCGTTCGGAGTCGCTCCTCAAGAGTTGCAATATCCTTTGGAGGACGGTCAGACGTAAGAATTATCTGCTTTTGCTCTTGATGCAAGGCGTTGAACGTGTGGAAAAATTCCTCCTGCGTTGATACCTTACCCGCTATAAACTGAATATCGTCTATAAGCAATATATCACAGCTTCTGAATTTATTGTGGAAGAGTATCGTATCTTTTTTTGAAATGCTCTCGATAAGCTGATTGGTAAAGTCCTCACCGTTAATATAAAGCACCTTTATGTCAGGCTTCTTTCGCTTTATTTCGTTTACGATAGCACATATTAGGTGAGTTTTTCCAAGACCGCTTGGACCGTATATAAACAGCGGGTTGTAGTCCATCGCCGGTCTTTCAGCAACGGCAGTGCAGGCGGCGTGAGCAAATTTATTCGAGCTGCCTACGATAAAGTTATCGAAGGTGTACTCGGGATTATGTATCTGATCAAAGCCGTTTATAGTTGAAGAGGCAATAGATTCGGGAGCTGTTTCTTTTTTAGGCTCTTCTTCCTTTGTATCCTCGTAAATTAAGTTTTTTATTGTTTCTTTATTAGGCTCTACACCGGTGAAAATTATATCAACGTCACACGGAAAATAATTTGAAAATTCTTCACGAAGCAGCGGAAGATGATTTTCTTTTATTTTTTCATATTTGAATTTTGAGTCGCTTGAAAAGGTTATGACGTTATTTGAATAAGAATAAATCTTAAGATCTTTGAAAAAAAGGTCGGTAAACGAGTTAGTCTTTTTTTCTTCTATGGTTTTTAGTACGAGAGCCCAAACCTCGTAAATTTCGTCAAGATAAGACATCGTTTATTTTTTCTCCATAAAATAATTTTATAGGTTTTTAAGTAATCGTAAAAATATAAATATCTATTATAAATTATACCACATTTACGCTTTTTTTTCAAGGGATTTTTACAAATTCTTTCAAATAATTATATTTATTTATATATATATTATATTATATATAGTGAGT
>JAZQTY010000299.1:0-10367 GCA_045631025.1 Eubacteriales bacterium | reverse complement strand
GTCCTTGTTAACTATCTTACTCATTCCATTATGAATCTCTATTGCGTAACAAGCTACATCTCCATTAGAATAACTACCTATCTCAAGCGAAAGCTCGGAATAATTGATTACCTCCACGAGTTTGCCGCAAGCGGCGAACGCAGCGTACTCAATGTGCGTCACACTACTGGGAATAGTTATACTTGTAAGGCTGGTGCAATTATAAAATGCACGTGCGCTAATGCGCGTGACTGTTTCCGGTATTACAAGCTCGGTTACAAGAGTGCCGTTAAGATATAAGCTTGCGTTGTTATACAGCGGATTTGATTCGTAATTATAAAAGTCTATTTTACACCATTTTGCTATATCCTGGATGTATATGCCCGATAGGCTGGTGCAGCCCTCGAACGCATTGACGCCAATGGTCGCGACCCCGTTGCCTATTGTTATTTCAGTAAGGCTTGTGCAACAATTGAATGCATTTTTGCCAATATTAGTAACACTATCGGGTATAGATACACTCGTTAGGCTGGTACAATTATTAAACGCATTCTTTCCAATATTCGTAACACTATCTGGGATAGTCACACTCATTAGGCCGGTACAATTATCGAAAGCCGACTCGCCAATATCCGTAACGCTGACGGGTATGGTTATAGACTTAAGGCTTTCGGCATTTTGAAAGGCATTAGGAAGTATACTTGTTACTGCCTTATCGTTATAGATCGCGGGAATTTCAATATCCTCTAAATTCTGTAGCTTTCCTGCCATTACACCGTAAGTGCCGTCTGGTAGAAGAGAAAAATCAATCGGATTGTTCGAACTTGTAGTGTCGCCTTGGTTTCCTTGGTCACCTTGGTTTCCTTGGTTGCCTTGGTTGCCATTTTCTCCTTGTTCGCCCTTGTCACTTTGGTCGCCTTTGCCGCCTTGCTCGCCCTTTTCTCCGGCTTCCCCCTGCTGATCGGTTACGACTTCACCGTTGTTGTTACCGCTAACCAAATTACAAGCGGATAGCAAAAACATAGACGAGATCATTAAAATAGCCACTGCAACACAAAGTATCTTTTTCATATTTCCTCCGAGTGATTTGTTGTTTTTTTACTTTTACATTATAGCATCTTTTCGCCAATGTGTCAAGACAATTGAAAAAGATATGTAAACAAGCTTGGGCATATTTTTCATTTAGCCTTCCCCCATGAGAAAGGCAAAATGAAAAAGGGCGAAAATCGCCCTTTTGTTATTGCGCTTTTTCCGTGGTATAGGCGAGTGGAATTTCGTATACGGCTTCGTATATATTCTTCCACACCTCGCTGTTTTTCTCCATCATATTATTCATGTTTACTCTGTATGAAACACCCTCGGCAGGATAAATCGGCTCGGAAATATTTATGGTGTATTCCTGAATCGGAAAGCCGTCCTCACCTATAATATCGGAGTCCTGCATGGTTATAAAGCACGGAAGGACGGGCACGTTATTCTTCGCCGCAAATAAATAAGCTCCGTTTTTGAGTGGCTTTGGCTTGCGGTAATTCCACCACATACTCTGCTCCGGATAGACCAAAACTAAATTCCCTTCGTTGAGTATTTGCGCCATAGCCTGATTAAATTTACGCAAGGTACGGGTATTTGACGATAGTGGTAACGTATTACAGTTTCGCATAAGAAAGCCGTAAAACCCCGGAAATGAAGTATAGTTTCCCTCTCTTATAACTCGGTAAAACGTTCTTTTTCGTTGATTTGCCGCCTCGTAGGCAAGCTGTATTGCAAAGCTGTCAAATGCATTGAAGTGATTGCAGGTTATGACCGCTCCGCTGTCAAGATTTCTAAAATGCTCCAAGCCCTTGATTTCCTTGATTATCAGCTTTTTATCGTCAATAAGATTATATACGAAGCGTCTTGCTATCATATATGCAAATTTTGTTTTCAGGCGTTCGGTTGCGGTCTTTCTGACGTATTCTATTTCGTCAGGCAAAAGCTCTCTTGAGGGCGGATCGTCCTCAACGTCCTCGTCAAAGCGTCCCTCTCTCTCATACTCCTCTATCTTTTTTAGTATAGCCACTCTGTCACGGGCGCGTTTTGCCGCATTCATGCGATTCTGGAAATTATCCTCGCGGTTGGTTTCGTCAACTGCAAGCTGCAAAAGGCGCTTTGATGACGTTCGATCCCTCTCCTTCTGCTCGTCGGTATACGCACGAAGCTCCTCGATTATCTCGCCGTAAACGCCCGTTCGCCTTGCGTACGTCCAGAAAAATTCACCGTATCGGCAATCCTCATAGTGCCAAGGCTTATTCGTCATTATATAATGTATTACTTTAGCTTCGCAAATATCGTATCCGAGTTCTCCGAAAACCTCCGTATTAAAGCGACCGTCAAGCCAATACACGTGATCCTTGCATATGAGATTAAGATAATCCTCGTCTTGGGTAACTACAAAATTATATTCGTGCAGATATCTTACGAATTTGTCAAGGACGAAATGAACTCTGAATTGGTCACCGTTGATAAGAAGCACTCCCGCGTTAAAGAAATTGTGTCTGCAAACGCCCACCACGCTCTCGGCGTACTTTCCGAACTCATCAACCTGAAGCATCACCTGCTCGTGACACGCGCCAACGTAATTATCACCGATATCTGTATTATAAAGCTCACTTATATCTCCCGTCACCACCGTATCGCTGTCTATATATATTACCTTGTCGTATTCAGGAAACATCTCGGCAATAAACAGTCGGTAATAGGTCGTTTTTGAATAATAGTCGCGAAGCGGAAGCTTGTCGGAAATGCTGTACAAATAATCGGTAACGTCGGTAAAAACTATCTCGTTATCATTATCCGCAAGCTCGTACGCGCACTTTCTTATACTCTCGTCGATCCCTGCGTGAAGTATATAAAATTTATACTTATAATCCTTCGATGCGTTGTCAATTATTGAACGTATGGAAACGACGGTGAATTTCAAAAAATTTTTGTCGCATGCGTAAAATATAGGTATTATCGGCTTATTCACGCTCTATCACCTCTCTTTTAAATTTTTCCTTAAGATACAGATATTCGTAAAGAATATCGTCAAACTCGTAGTATCCATAAATTTTATGAACAAGACTTACCTGCCACTGCTTGACGCTTGCGATGTGCGGGTAAGGCAACCAGAAAAGTCTCTTTGAAAAATGTCTTACGACGGTAGACTTGTGTAAAAACTTTTGGTCGTTAAACTTTTGCGGAAGCATTTTTTTCTTGACGGTGTTTATTCTTATTGCCGTTTGGTCGGGAAACGCAAGCTTCCTTTTGCGAAGCTCATCTCTCGCCTTTGAAAAAAGTCCCGTTTGCTTGATTTCTTCCAAATTCAACAAAAGCACTCCCGAATTTATATAATTCGGATAAACCAGATATTTCCCGTAATGGTCTCTTGCGGCGGCGTACTCGTAGCCCTCAATGTCAATACCGTACAGCAGGCGTATATCCCTGTTAAGCAAAACATCCGCATCGAGATACAAAAGCTTCGGCGGCATATCGACAACCAAATCCGCAAGAACGCGCAGCATAGCGTACGGTGAATAGCTGCTCGCCTCGTTAGGGCATCCCAAAAGCTCCCTTTCGTAAATAGACTTTACGTCAATTCTCACGACGCGGTTATCGGGATTATACTGCTTGACTACCCAGTCCAGAAAGCCTGCGCTTTGCTCGCTTATTGCAGAAAACTCCGGATCAAGCGCGGTAAGCTCTGCCGTATACAAATAAAAGGTAAACGGCTCACTCGATTGAGTCCGCTTAAGTATAGACAAGGCGCACGTCAGCACTCCATCAAACATCTTACCGTTACCACAGAATAAAATACTAATCATTTCGTTTTTCCTTTCTTTACGTATTTAATTCGTTCAACCGTTGAGCTTTCCGCTCGCATACACATACACTCGTATATTCGGTTGCGCAGATCATATCGGCTTTCCCGTGAGGAGAGCGAAAAGTCAGGATAAAACGGGCCGTCAACGTAGGTGACTATCTTCGGCCTTTTGGAAAATCTCCTTTTATGATAGGTATTCGTAAAGCAGAACGACGGCGCGCCGAGCTTTACGGGATAATAAAAAGAATCGTCTTTAAATGGGCGAATTTTCGTATAGTACGGCCAAATATGGGCTTCGGGGTAAATGATCACGCCCTTTTTTTCGTTTATTCTCTGCTCGATTGCCTCAAAAAAATTTTTGTACGCTTTCACGTTATCCGGTAAAGGCAGAGCGCCAAGTGAAGGAGTTATGCGTCCAAGTACGGGAATTGACACGTTTGCGGGATTTACGATTACGTAATTATGCTTTGGAATATTTATAAAATTAGGCATAAAAGCGTCGCCAATAGCCTGTGTGTGGTTTCCGTACAGAAAATACCCCTCGTCTTTAAAATCCTTAAGTATATTATTCCCTTTTATCTCGTGACAAAACACAGCCTTGTTATAGAAAAACGCGACAGGGGTAAAAATTATTCTGTACCAGAAAAAATGCGCTGATTTTCCCCATACCGAGTCGTCACAGTATTTATAATTTTCGTCAATTCTTTTAGGCTCTATTTGCTTTAACGAAAAATCGTCGTTCAGTTCGTCACTGTAATAAATTACCTTACGCTTATCCATCAATTCCTCAAAACACTTAACGTTGGTGCAATTATCGCTTTTTGCGCTATTTTATACTATCCGATGTAGTATTGAATACTATATTACCACAAAAAACTATTTTTGTCAATAACTTATTATATGGATTTCAGTTAATTTTATACAAAAAAAAGAAAAGGGTCCTCACAAACGCTTTAAAACTTGCGTTTGTGAGGGCCCTTTTAGCGAGAATTTTATATTTCTTATTCCGACAATTCTTTACAGTCGTACATTACAGAATTATAGGCTAATATGATTTCATCCTTTTTATATGAAAGCACGAGATAAAATTCATCGTCCACACCGGAAATATCAAAAGGCGTTCTTAATTTAGGCGCCGCGCATCTTCCGTATTTTGTGAAATAAATTACGTTAACCGTATAACGTCCTTCAAAACCATGTTTGAGATAATGTCCGGGGCATTCATCACGAGATATACGGGATAACGTATCTTTCACAATGAAAAATTTATTTTTCTCGATCATTCCAAAAAATATCACGTCGCGTATAATTTTGTAGAGAACCACGATGGGAAACATACCGAGAAATACCAAAATAATTACCAAAATAAAAATGTTTTGGGCAAAATTGATCAATAAAACGTACATAGGCAAGATAATCAGCAACATCGCTGCCAATATGAACGATTCTTGCATCAAATTTGCTTTAAATACTCGCTTTAGCTCGTTTTTACAGCTTTCTCGTGTTAAAACGTTTTTTGATTTTTCTTGCATTTTCACACCACCCTTCTTACCAAATTATATCATAAAATCTCAATTCTTTCAAGTGAAATATTCACCTGCGGTGAATTTGAAATAAAAATTGCCCGCTGTCGCGTCAGCAAATATTTCACAGCAACGCTATCTCACTTATCCAAAGTACAAATTCCGTTGAAAAAAGCACTTGCTTACACAAGTGCTTTTTTCTGGTGGGCCATCAGGGACTCGAACCCCGGACCAACCGGTTATGAGCCGGTTGCTCTAACCAACTGAGCTAATGGCCCGCTATTGCGGACTTGAATATTATACCTCAAAGCGCTCCGTTTGTCAATATGTTTTTTAAAAAAAGTTTTGCTAAAATTCCTTTTTTTATTTTCAACGTGATATTATTGGCCGATTATGCGTATCACGGTAAGATTTTAGCATATACATATACAAAAAAAGGAGTTTACAATGAAAAAAATATCTTTTGCCATCTGTACCGTAATTATTTTACTTATATCAGCCTCGTGCGCCACCCAAAAAAATCAAAATATTTCCACGAACGATATTTCCTCACTTGAGAGCCAGATCGCCGATCTGCGCGAAAATCAGAACGCTGCCGATTCCGAAAACGCAAAATTGCTTGCCGAGCTTCTCGCAGAGCTTGCCACAATGAATGGCGCAGAGGGCTCGGTGTCCTCGGATTCGTCGAATTCAAGCGACACGCAAAAGCCGACAGAGACGTTCAGCTACACCGTAAGCGAGGATGCGGCAATCATTACAAAATACAACGGTACTGACCAAATCGTAGTAATTCCCTCGTCAATAGACGGCCACGCGGTGCGCGAAATTGCCGACAATGCTTTCTCGGGAACGAATATTAAAAGCGTTATAATTTCAAATGGCGTAGAAAAGATAGGTTGGTTTGCCTTTGATAGGTGCCCGAAGCTCCATTCCGTAACGGTTCCGAAAAGCGTAAGCTCCATAGGCTACGACGCCTTTGGCGGCGCTGGCTCCCAAGTAACGGTATACTGCCACAACGGCTCCTACGCCGCCTCCTATGCAAAAAGCTACGGCTTAAGCTACGCTTTGATTTAAGTCTTTGTGAAAAAAGGCTTGACCTTCCCTTCTTTATGTTGTATAATATTTATACGTACAACACAAAGGAGGTGACGGCATGGCGCAATCTTACAGAAATTTTATATCAAAAATCAAAGGCTCCGTTACACCCAGACGAGTCGTGGTAGCACTCATCGTCGTTATCACGATTTTTCTCCCGACTACGTTCGCGATAGCCACGGTCATTCAGTCGCAATTCGCTTCTGACGACGACTCGATAATACATACCGCCTCTTTGTACGACAAAAATGCGCGATTGCTTTTTGTTGAGGACCAAACCGCTGAAGTTGAGGACGAAAACTCTTTAGTCGATATATTTACTACCATAAAAAACAATCTTGAGCCTATAAGTGCAGTTCCAACGGTCGCAATCGAGCGCGAACCGCTTACAGTAGAGCTTAAAAGTAACGCTAAAACGGAAAAGCTTATATGTTACTTTACGCTTGCCGACGACCTCGCTTACTGCACGGACGAGTCAGGAAAGCATTACACCATTCAAAAAAGCGACAACGAGCTTTTTATAACCTCTCCCTTTGCGGAAACTCTTTACGCTACGTCTACTCCTCCGCTTCTCTCCTCGGCTGACAGCGATATTATTTCTCCGTCCGTAGTTTCATGGTCATTCTCAAATACAGACGGAACTGTTATGCCTGCTCGGAAGATACAAACCGTCGACCGAGGGCTCTCCTACGTCTTTTCCGAAGGCATCTCCCTTTCATTTGCGAGCGCTCCCGACTCCTGCTCCGTTCAAATTTTAGACGGAGATAAGCGTATAGACTGTCCTCTTGATGAGCTTGACAGTTTAGTCCTTTCCAATCACGACGGTATACGCGTTTTAGTCAGCGCAAGGTGGAAAAAAGCTGAAGGCAGAAGCTTTTTCGGTACAGCAACGTACGATTTTTATGCGGAAATTCACAACCGTTCAGAATTCATTTTAAGTCAGGACATCCTTTCGGTAGGCGAATTTGCCTTCGTTAAAATTACCGAGGTGTCCGACGCGTCCAAGCTTTCCTTTAAGTCGGACGACACTGACCTTTCGCTTGATTTCGTCGTAGACGGCAACGTAGCTTACGCCGTTTTACCGTGGAGCATGCTTGAGGGAAAGGATACCGTTGATTTTACCTTGACCTACGGAGCGTCTTCTCGCGACTTTACAGTATCTTCCGCAGCTGCGTTCACCTCAACGTCCAAGGATTTATACGAGCAGGCAGCCGAATTTGGAATAAAGCCGTCTCAAATAAAGGCGAGTCCATCAAAATACGTCTTTTTCCTCGGCAACGCCTCTGCTCCGAATGAAGAGATATTTGAAAAAAACGTTTGCTTTGGAATAGGCAACTCCGATACTTCCCCATCATTCTGCAACGAATACGTCTGCAAGAGCACGCGCGGAGCAACTGTCGGCGCGTCTGTTGGAGGCAAGGTGGTTGCGGTAGGCAACATTCAAAAATCCAAATACGTCGTCGTTGATACCGGACTTGGAGTCAGAATTTGGTATCTGTATCTTTCGGTAGCCGATGTAAATATCGGTGACGTAGTTACCGTCGGTGATTCGATAGGAAAAACGGGCGAGCTTATCGAAACGGATAAGGACGGCTTTGCAATCGCCGTAAGCTTTGAGAACACATTTATAGATCCCGATTTTATTATCAGCTAAAATAACGAACTAAAAAGAGCAATCACGAGACGTTTCCCCGTGATTGCTCTTTTTTCATTTATTAAGACTATTAAGACCGTGCATAAAGCCCTTTATATCAGCAGAGCATACGTCACCGCCAATAACCTTGTTTCTGTAAACCAAAATATTTGCGTAGACCGTTCCGCTGTATCCGTCGTAATTCGTTATCTCGTATGTATATCGGTAAACCTTTTTTCCTTTATACTTGGATAAATCCAAGCCCTGCGACTTTTGTATCTCGTTATACGCCGAAAAAATCTTGTCAAACTGCTCGGGCACGCTCACCTCTACGCTTTCAAGTGCTTCGGGCTTTACCTGCCAGCCAAATTGTCCGAGAAAAGCAATTCGGTCCTCGTTCGTCTTTATTCCGCCGTAATTTATTTTTCCGTCAGCAGACGCTGATACGTCGTCTCCGACCGCTGCAACGGGAATAAACGCAATTAGCGTAATAAGCGTGGCAAGAGCTACGCAAAGAACTGCGCAAAACTTTATAGTGCTTGCCTTCAAAGAATAGATAAACATAAAAATCCTCCCGCAATATAATTCTAATCAATTATATTTGCAAAAGAGGATTTTTATGCTAAATACATATTCGTTATTTAATAATCCGCGCTGACGAATACGGTCTCTATCTATTGAAATAAAATCTTTTCTCATGCGCAGACACGCTGTGAGCAAGACCGACGAGCATATACGTAGCAAGCAGTGACGAGCCTCCCGCACTGACAAACGGCAACGTTATTCCGACAACGGGCACGAGCGCAAGACACATCCAAAGATTTTCAAGCGTTTGTATTATTATCACAGCTCCGCAACCGCAGCAAATCAGCCGCCCTGCCATATCGCGGCATTTTATACCAAGCCAGAAAAGTCTTGCCGTGAGTGTGACGAGTGCCGAAACGACGAGCGCGCCACCAACGAATCCAAACTTTTCACACACCGTGGCAAAGATAAAGTCCGTATGCGAAGCGGTAAGATCCTCGTACATTCCCGGCTCAAAAAGTCCAATTCCGAAAAATCCGCCACGGGATATGACCTCGCGGCTCATAAGAGGCTGCCTGCCAAAGCCCTCGGCGTCAAGATGCGGAGCAAAGCCGTATATTATTCTGTTTTGCTGATAGGGCTGTAAGAAATCCCAAAGGAAAGGAAACGCTATTACTGCAACGACGAGCATCCCGAGAAAATACCAAGCAGAAAGCCCTGCGCAAAACAGCATAATGAGTATAATTCCCAGATAAACGAGCGCAACGCCAAGGTCTCCAGAAACAAGGATCAGCCCTACTATAACTCCTGCATGCGCCAGAACGCCAAGAAGCGTCAGGGGACGGTTTATCTTATCCTTTACTATATCAAGGTGCTTTGAAAAGGTACACAAAAATGCTATCTTGACAAATTCCGACGGCTGTACCGCGATATTTATTACGGGTATTTTTATCCAGCTCTTATTTGCCGTTTCCATATTAGTTCCGGTTATACCGAAAATCAAGGTAACCGCAAGCAAAACCACCGAGACGATAAACAAAAGGATATAAAGTCGATCGACGAAAAGCTTATAGTCGATATTAGCAAGCACAAAGACTGCCACCGTTCCCATAACTGTCATCGCGATCTGCATTTCAAGCTTGCTTTTTCCGAAGTTTTCAACGCTTCCGAAAATAGTAAGAATACTCATAAAGGACAAAAAGGCGACCGTTACAAAAAGAATCGGATCTATTTTTTTTATGCGCTCGCCAAGCGTAAGTCCAAAAATCTTCATAACGCTCCCCTTTCATAAAATAGTATAAAATTACAATACAGGCGGCGTCAAAGCCTTGGCACCGCCTGTAAATTTATTAATACTGTCTTCCGAAAACAACCATGTGCTTTGCAGGCTTTCCGCAGCAAACGCACTTGTCGGAAATATTTTCCTCAACGAAAGGAATACAACGGGATTTAACGCCGCCGGTCTCCTCCTTAAGCTTGTCCTCGCACTCGGTCTCCCCACACCACATAGCCTTTATAAATCCGGGGTGATTTTCTGCGATATCCAAGAACTCGTCGTGGTCGTGAGCAACGCTCATCTTTTCCTCAAGGTTTGCAAGCGCACGCGCGTAAAGCTCGTCGTGAACAGCCTTGAGCGCCTTCTCGACCTCCTCGACGATATTATCAAGAGATACGAAGGTCTTTTGACGGGTTACGCGGCTGACAAGCACGCAGGAATTGTTCTCAATGTCGCGCGGTCCAAGCTCAAGACGAAGCGGAACACCCTTCATCT
>JAZQTY010000298.1:0-9666 GCA_045631025.1 Eubacteriales bacterium | reverse complement strand
CGTATTGTCGTTAGTCGCGTAGTAACGCTCTTGAGACTCATCGTACTTCGGGAAGGTAACTGCAGTATACGCAAATGTTGCGTCCTCTGCAAGTCCCTCAATAGAGCCCATTGACGCAGCATAGAACAGCGCTCTCTCGTCAACGAAGGTTTCGAAAGGAAGCTCGTAGTCCTTTGTCCAGAGCGTAGCCTCACTTCCCGTAAAGCCCGCCCACTTATGTACGTCAAACATCGCCTTTATGGTGTCAAGACCGAGGAGCGAACGGTCCTCGATGATTTTTGCACCGTAATCCTCACCCGAAGCTTCGAGATCAACGAGCTTGTTACCAAGGCCTGCGTAGATAGCGGTCGCGCTTTCAGTGCCGCCGCCAACGAGACCGAACATATCGGTATTTTGAACCTTGCCGTCACCGTCGAGATCTCCGCTCGCGGCAACCATAGATATCATTTGATACATCTTGTCAATAGTCCAAGTACCCGCTCTTACCTCGGATATAACGTCCGTACCGAGGTTAAACTCGGTAGCCATATCTCTGTTAAAGTACAGCGTTGCAGTTCTTGCCTTGTCTGTCAGCGAAAAGCTGCTGGACATATGGTAAAGTCTGTCGGATATCTTCATGGATTCGATGGTTACGGAGTTGTACCACTCATTCTCAAGGTTAACGTAGTCAACCAAGGTAATATCCTTCATAAAGCCTCTCTGGATAGCGCTCGACATATCGTCGCGGATAAGGAACGCAAGATCGTAGCTCTTCGAACCTGTCATAAAGTCCTTTTCAAGATAATTAAAGGTGGTATCGTCATCTCCTGCAACGTCGAGTATCTCTACGTTGTAGTATTCCTCGATAGCGAGATTACGCTCGTAGATCTTTTGAGAAAGCTTATCTGCGCCCATCTCACCTACTATCTCGAAGTTGGGCTCGTAATCGTTGTGAGTCGCAAGAACTCTGAACGGTCTGCCGCCCCAATCAAGGCGCACAACAGGCTCTTTATCAATCTCCTCACCCGTTACGGCACTCGTTCCATCTTCCTCGGAATCCGCAACGTTACAAGCGAAAAACGTCGCAGATATTGCAAGAAGAGCTAATATTAAGGAAAATAATCTTAATACGTTCTTTTTCATTTTAGTCCTCTTTCTTTTTTGCGCGCTTTACTGCAAAGCCCGTAGCGCATACCGTTACGAGAGTAAGTCCTGAAAGCGCAAGACTTGATCCGCATCCTGCCTTTTTTGCAGGTACTTCGGTCTCTACTTCAGTCTCGGGCTCCTCGGTTACAGCCGTGGGGGGAGCGAAGGTCTCGGGAGTTACGTTAACGTTTCCGCCGTTCTCATTGTTCTCATTATTCTCATTGTTCTCGCCTTCATCTTCGCCGCCGTTTTCATCCTCAACAGGAGGTGTGATCTCGTTCTTTTCAATAACGTCAATACCCTTCTTAACGGTCAGATTGCTTACAGTCGTCATTATAGGCTCCCCGGTTTCGGAATCCGTCTTCGTGCTGTCGTTGTAGCGAATAAATGCGAACTCAAAGTAGAACCATTCCTCGCCTTCCTCGTTGGGACCGTTCTCATCTATCCAACCGTTCTGCACAGCCTGATCTACGGTCATCTCTCTAATGAGCGTATATTTGCCGGCATCATCCAAAATGTAAAGCTTATATACGTCAGGTATGTAACCCTCGTAGCTCTTATCACCGTCAATACACGTGCCCTTGGTTTCGGGGAAGCTGATCTCTACCGCATAGGTCTGCACATGGCCCTCAACGCCACCCTCATAGTTCTCTTTAGAACCTATCCTCGTCCAGTTTCCGTATCTGCCGATTGAAGTCCATTTAGCATCGGGAGCAACTACGAAGCCTCCGCCGCCGTCAAACGATACGCACACGGGAGCCAAGGAGTCAACGGTAAACTCAACGGTATACGCTGTTCCTACCGTGGAAAAGCTCTCTATATTGCCTGAAGTTCTTGCGCGGCTCTTGTTTTCATTATTTCCGTCGGTATTGTTAGTCGTATACGTCAGAGTCATTGAGCTACCGTCGCTTGAAGCAACCGCGTTTGCGTTGTTCCAAGCAGCGCCTCTACCGTCAATAAGTGTAAAGAAGCCCGTGGTTCCTCTGAAATCCATCTCGTAGAGAACGTCACCGTTTTCCGCAAGATTATACAGGGTATATTCGCCGATAGCAGCGCTTGCCGCGAATGCCATCGATGGTACGGTCATCAAAAGAATCAATACCACTGCTAAAAATTTTTTCATCGTGTTTTTCATAAATTTCCCCTTTTATTTTTATTTTTTTAAAAACAGCGTTTCGTATTGTGCCATTTCAAAATTGTTGTAATCAAGCTCTACGGGAGTCATGTGATTATCAAAATCGATCTTGTATACCGTGTAGCCCTCCTCGAGGTTGGTCGTGACCGTCCTTGCCTCACCTATGTTTGCGATAAGCACACCCTTTGCCTCTCCGTCAGTAGCGGCAAGTGCATAAAGCCGCTCGCCCTCGCCCTTGACCTCGACCTCGGTACCCATTCTGTAAAGCTCTCCGAACGCCGCGAGCGAATACAGCGTGCAGAACGGCTTTGCCGTGATAGGATTAAAGAGTCCTGCGTATACGCTAAAGCCGAAGCCCGCGTCATAGTAACACATCATGGACATCTTGGTGCGGTGCATCGCGATCATCATCGCCGCCGTGTCAGCCGCCGCCTGCGATGTGCCTCTCGTCTCTCGCGTTCTGTCCGTATTCCACTCGTTTAGGTGGATCTCGATATCGCCAAAGCCATATTCCTCGAGAATACTCTCGCAATAAGCCTGCACCTGCTCCGTTCTCCAAACGGTAAGGTAGCTGTGGTGAGAGAAGAAGTCAAGCGGTGCATTTTTCTTTCTGACCGCTTCAAGGAAGCCACGGAGGAACTTTGTGTGATATATCGCTCTTTCCTCCCAGTGACCTACCTCGTGCTCGCCCTGGTATTTCTCCACGGTCTGCATATATCCGAGGTAAAGTCCCGTGCTTGCATATCCTCCGACCTTTATCGTGTCGCCGAAGCACTCCTTAAGGTGCTTTGCGGTGACGGTATAAAGCTCGTAGTACTGCTCTGCCGTTCCCTTCCACATATTGTTAAGCTCGATGCTTTCCTCGTTGTCGGGCTCGTTCCAGATCTCCCAGTACGTAATGCCCATGTGGTAGCCGTCTGCCCAGCCCTCATTGTAGTGGCGAATGATATGTTCACATATCCTTGCCCATTTATGAGGATCTGCGGGTGGGAAGATTCGGTACGCCTTTATCATGTGAGCGTTCTCAATACAAACTCCCAAACGGAAGTAAGGCTCTATACCGTATTCGAAAAGCATCTCGAAAAGCTTATCCGTAAAAGCGAAGTCGTAGGAAGAGGGATCGTTCTCGTCGGCATCAAAATCTCTGAAGATATTTGGAATATCAACAAAATAATTTTCTGCGAAGTGACCGCACACATCGTGCATACGCGAATACGGAATGTTTGCTTCCTTTAAGTAATGCATAAGCTCGGTGGAGAGTCCTGCGTCGCACGTCCATGTAGGCGGTTGACCTACAGCATGCATCGGCTTTATCTTGCCAAGCTTCTTTTCAAAATCAAACTGTAAATTCATTTATGCTTCTCCCTTTGGTCGCTCTATCTGCGGTACATTATTTCTTTAAGAACAGCGTTTCGTATTGTGCCATTTCAAAATTGTTGTAATCAAGCTCTACGGGAGTCATATGATTATCAAAGTCGATCTTATATACCGTATATCCCTCCTCGAGGTTGGTCGTGACCGTCCTTGCCTCACCTATGTTTGCGATAAGCACACCCTTTGCCTCTCCGTCAGTAGCGGCAAGTGCGTAAAGCCGCTCGCCCTCGCCCTTGACCTCGACCTCGGTACCCATTCTGTAAAGCTCTCCGAACGCCGCGAGCGAGTACAGCGTGCAGAACGGCTTTGCCGTCAGGGGGTTAAAGAGACCAGCGTATACGCTCGTGCCGAAGCGTGCGTCGTAGTAACACATGACGGTCATTTTGGTACGCTGCATTGCGATCATCATTGCAGCAAGATCAGCCGATGCCTGCGACGTTCCTCTCGTCTCTCTCGTTCTGTCGGTATTCCACTCGTTAAGGTGGATCTCTATGTCTCCAAAGCCGTATTCCTCAAGAATACTCTCGCAATACCTCTGTACCTGCTCCGTTCTCCAAACAGAAAGATAGCTGTGGTGCGAGAAGAAATCAAGAGGAGCGTTCTCTCTCTTTACCGCTTCAAGAAATCCGCGAAAGAATTTTGTATGATAGATCGCTCTTTCCTCCCAGTGCTCCACCACGTGCTCGCCTGTGTACTTTTCCATCGTCTGCATATATCCGAGGTAAAGTCCCGTGCTCGCGTAGCCTCCGACCTTGATAGCATCGCCGAAGCACTCCTTAAGATGCTTTGCTGTGATCGTATAGAGCTCGTAGTACTGCTCTGCCGTCCCCTTCCACATATCATTGAGCTCATCGTTCTCCTCGTTGTCGGGCTCGTTCCAGATCTCCCAGTACGTAATGCCCATGTGGTAGCCGTCAGCCCAGCCCTCGTTGTAGTGGCGAATGATATGCTCGCATATCCTTGCCCACTTATGAGGATCCGCAGGCGGGAAAATACGATATGCCTTTATTCCGTGGCAGTTCTCTATAGTCACTCCCAAACGGAAGTACGGCTCAACTCCATACCTCATAAGCGCCTCAAACAATTTATCCGTAAATACGAAATCGTATGAGTCAGGATCGTTCTCGTCAGCATCAAAATCTCTAAACAGATTCGGAACATCAACGAACAAATTTTTGCCAAACGTGCCACCAACATCATGCATACGTGAGTACGGAACATTGGCTTCTTTCAAGTAACGCACCAAACCAACATCTATTTCGTTCAATCCTATATCAGCCGGTGGCTGACCGACCGCGTGCATAGCCTTTATCTTACCAAGCTTCTTTTCAAAATCAAATCTTAATTCCACTTTAAAATATCCTTTCTGCGCGCTCCGGTAAATCCATTTACTGTCAAAAAGACAATACATATATTTTCACAGTGATATTTTATCACAATTTCAAAATCCCTTCAATAAAAGCAAGTCACATATATGCAAACTCAAGTCGCTTTTTTTGAGAAAATTATTATATAACTTTTGTTTACATTGACTATTATTTCTATTGCTATTGACAAAACTAAAACAAAGTTATATAATTGATTATGCTGTTATTGCACATTTAAACAAAACAAATATCGCAATCAAGCAAGGAGAAAAATGCAAAATGAAGTTCACCCACTATAATTATAAATGCACATATTTCTCGCCAAGCACGTCTGATAAGAACCAATATAAAAAAAGAGAGATCACCTCTAATCAACGTTATCAGATAAACGTAGATTACGAGTATCGCACTCCCTACATAAATATTTTCTCGGATGACCTTGAAATTGCGAACTTCGACCTTGGCTTTGACTTTTCTCATCCGAGATACAAGATCAACAACAGGTCCATGGAAAGACTGTTTTTGAATTTTATCGTTAAAGGCAAGGGAAAAATCAACGGCGAACCCTTTTCTGCCGGACAGATTTATTACACCCTCCCCAACGAAACACACACCGTCGAGTCTGACTATGCCGACCCGTACGTATCCGTATGGATATCTCTCCGAGGGAGCTACGTTAACCATATTGTAGCCGAGCTAAATAAAAAAGGCACTCAAAAAATTTTGCCTATCGAGCGTCGAAAGGATATAATGGAAATTACAAAAACCTTTTTATACAGGACGAATCTCGGTGAAACGTCGACCTCTTTTTTGAAATCCCTTATAAACATTTATCTCTCCTTCATCGTTTCTCCGAGCGACAATCCCAAATATCCCGAGGTTTTTGCCAACGATAAAATAGCTCGATTAGTACGTGAATCAAAGACTTACGTCAGAAACAATCTAAAGGACGTTACCGTAACGGATATGGCAGCCATTCATCATTACAGCACGAAATATTTTTCTCGCATATTTACGGAGGCTATGGGTATAAAGCCCGCAGATTACATTACGGATTGCAGAATGGAATGGGCAAAAAACTCCCTTGAGCACTCTAACCTTTCTGTTGCCGAAATCACAGAAGCAATCGGCTACGAGCACAGAAACGGATTCACCATCGCATTTAAAAAGAAATACGGTTGTACGCCTTCCGCATATAGAAAGAACAAAAAAAGCAAAATAAAATAACGCTAAAAAAACGCTTTTGCTATCCAAGCTGATAGTAAAAGCGTTTTTGTACTTAAGCTATTTTCCAAGACCGTCCTTTATCGCAGATACGACTCCGTCTGCATAAAACGAAAAACCAAGAAAATTAGGATGCAAAACGTCGGGGCTGTACATTTTTGCTTCATGCGGAATAAAATCTATACAGTCTATTACGGTAACGTTAGGCAAGCCGAACGCTGATTGCTTGATAACCTCTCCTGCCGTTTCAAACTTACCGACTCTCGTCGTTTTATTGCAGTTTCCGCGCCAAATGGGAGTCATCGCAAATATTTTCGCATCGGGATAAAGCCTTGAGAGATTGCCGTAGAAGCCCTTGCACTCTCGCTCAAACACGGCAAAACTTTTTCCTGCCCAATCGTTCGTACCGTACGCTACGGTAATTATGTCTGGAGAAAAATCGTCCTTCATGGTTGCCAGCTCCGCGCAGAAAAACTCTCCCGCAACGCCCTTGTTTATCGCATCAGCATCAAACGCGTCCACGATCAAGGAAGCGTAAGACGCAGACGGATTTGCCGCATCGTAGCCGTGAGTAATAGAATCGCCAAAACACATCATTTTAAGGCTATGCTCCACGGGCTCAAGCGTTGTCCCGTCGTCAAGTTCAAGACAAATGAGCCTTGAGTTCACAGACCACGGCATATAGATCCTCACAGTCTTTTCTCCCTCTCCGAGCTCATATTTTCCTTTGACGGTCGCCTGCTTGTCGGGGAAGGTATCCAAGTCGTCTCCAAGCGTATACAAATGCTCTCCGTTAACGTAGATATCGTGGTTAAAATAGGTTCTCGACGAGGCAATCGAAGCATGCGTCTCCAAAGTAAGCGTTTTTGAATTCGTAACGAATTCAAGGCGCACTCCTGCAGTAGCAAAAGCTCTCAATAAGGAGTCCACGTTTATACGCTCGTACAATTTGAGCTGCTCGTCTGTAAAACGGTAAAAGCATATTTTTCCGTCCTCCTCCGTTACTTTGACGGCGCCCTTGGTTATTTTCTTTATCTGTTCATACGTAAGCTTCATAGTACTATCCTCTAATTTACAGAAACAAAATGATACATTCTGGATTCGTAATCCTTAAGTCTTTCTTGAATACAAATTCCCGCCTTCATAAGAGCCTTACCCGAAAGCACCTGCCCCGTCTGTACGTTACGATAATACCTGTTTTCGTCAAGACCGTTAAGACGAACGTAATGTCTGTCGTAAATTCCGCCCCTCATAACCGCGTAAGTTAAGAGCACCTCGCTCTTGTCCGCAGATACGAAGCTCCACGCGCATCTCGTCCTATCCTTCCAAGGCGATATAAGTCTATATAAATCCCCCTTGTTTATGAGATCGTAATACTTACGGTATTCGTCACACTGTATCTTGACAGTCTCCTTTTCTTCATCGGTAAGTTTAGTAAGATCAAGCTCATAGCCAAAAGTTCCCGACATTGCAACGTGACCTCTCGTAGTAAGAGGAGTGCTTCTTCCCGTCTGGTGATTTGGGCAGGCAGATACGTGAGCGCCCATTGAGGACACGGGATAACACATAGACGTGCCGTACTGTATATCAAGACGCTCAATTGCATCCGTATCGTCACTCGTCCAGCTTTGAGGAGCGTAATAGAGCCACGCGGGATCAAATCTTCCGCCGCCGCTTGAGCAGCCCTCAAGAAGCAGATGAGGATATTTAGTGAGTATTCTTTCGAGCAACTCGTAGAGTCCGAGAACGTATCTGTGGAATACCTCCCCCTGTCTGTCAGTGTCAAGCAGAGCGCTTCCCACCTCGGTAAGATTTCTGTTAAAGTCCCACTTTACGTAAGCAATATTCGCGTTATCAAGCACCCTGCTTATGCAATCGAACAAATATTCCCGCACGTCAGCGCGGCTCATATCAAGCACGTACTGATATCTTGCTATACTCATAGGTCTGTTGGGAGTCTGCAACGCCCATTCTGGGTGCGCGCGGAACAGATCGCTGTTTTTGGATACCATTTCCGGCTCAAACCATATGCCAAACTTCAAGCCGAGAGCATTTACTCTGTCAACGAGCCTTCCAAGTCCTCCCTTTAGCTTGTCCTCATTGACAAACCAGTCACCAAGTCCCAGTCTATCGGAGCTTCTGCTTCCAAACCAGCCGTCGTCCATAACGAGCATCTCAATGCCAAGCTCGGCTGCGGTCCTTGCTATATCGTAAAGCTTTTCTTCGTCAAAGTCAAAATAGGTTGCTTCCCAGTTGTTTATAAGTATGGGGCGTCGGTTGTTTTTCCACTCCCCACGACAGAGATTGTTGCGGTAAAGCCTATGATAAATACGGCTCATTCCGCCAATACCCTCGTTCGAGTATACCATTACAGCCTCGGGAGTCGTAAAGCTCTCCCCTGCCTCAAGTCTCCAATTAAATCCCTCGGGATTTATACCCATAAGCACTCTCGCGCCACCGTCGGAATCCATCTCTGCCGATGCGACAAAATTGCCGCTGTATACGAGATTGAAACCGTAAACGTCACCGTATTCCTCATTTGCGTCGCAAGCACAAACGGCTATAAACGGGTTATGCATAGCGGATGAAGCGCCGCGCTTGCTTGAAACGACCTGCGTTCCGTGCATAAGAGGAATTCTCTCGAATTTTCTTTCTATACTCCAATTTCCGTAAAGATGGATAAGCTCCATATCTCTTGCATCGTGAAAATCAACACAAGTGCTGAATACTCGCTGAATATTCATTACCTTGTCGGAGGTGTTTTTTACACTCGCATGACGCGTCATAGCTCCCAAGGCTTCAAATACGGTATAATAGAGAGTCACCTCCGCTCCGCTTACCTCGTCAAGGCAAAGCAATTCGAGCGTCGTTGCCTCATCCGCAGTCGCATACGTCGCCGGCAGACCGACTATTCCCGGCTTTCCTGCGTATATTTTATGCGACACGTATTTTATATCAGTATCAGCAGTTCCCGTAGAGCGAAGTATCGTCAGCGCACTTCCGCGAAAATCTCCGCAACCGCCGCAGGAATACTCCATTCGATGTAAATCCTTGCTGAAAAAATAGCCGCATTCCTTCTCCATTTCCACTCTGGGGCAAAACGCACTGTGGCTTACGGTAAAACCGAGATAATCCATTTCACTATCGGGAATATACGCCCCGTAATAATGATGAAGCAGATATCCGTATCTGTTTATCTGAAATATATAACTCGTGCTCTCCGTGTCTAATTTGAAAATTTTTGTTAACGGTATAAACTGAATCGCCATAGAATACCTCCAAATACTTATATGTGCTTATTATAGCACATCCCTAAAAAAAAGCAATAAACATTTTGTAAATCTTTACCGCCCGCCATTCGTTAAAAAGGGGCTGTCTCATTTAGATGCCAAAGCACGGCTAAAAAACACACATAAAAATGAAATTTGAGAGATTTATCTC
>JAZQTY010000297.1:0-2411 GCA_045631025.1 Eubacteriales bacterium | reverse complement strand
CAAAATGTTCAGAACCTATCAGCCCAAAAAGCGTCAGCGCAAGAAGGAGCATGGCTTCAGAAAGAGAATGAGAACTCGTGACGGCAGAGAAGTACTCAAGAGACGTCGCGCAAAAGGCAGAAAGCGCCTTACCTATTAATTTTCAGTTTTCAATTTACGCTAAATCGCTATCGAAATAACCGGCGAGTGCCGACATTCTTACTGTCAGCTGCGCCGGTTATTTCGACGAAATCCCCAATTTTCAAAAACACTAAAACATTAACGGAAGCACAAGGACAATGAAAAACACTCCCATCAAAGAAAATCATCTTTATCAAAAGGCTTATCGTAAGGGTAAGAGTGCGGCGGGCAAATACGTCGCCGTCTATTCGCTTACCGACCGTCAGAACAACCGTTTTGTTAAGGCAGATCCCTGCCACCGTCCGCTCAACCGCCTGGGACTTACCACGGGAAAGAAGATCGGCGGAGCTACGGTCCGCAGCCGCGCGCGCAGACTTATGCGCGAGGCATACAGACTTATTGAGGACGAGCAGACCCTTGTCTACGGCAATCTTGTTGTAATTGCCGCCCGCGCAAAGATCGCGGACGCAAAGATGCAGGACGTCAAGAAGGATATGCTCTGGTGCTTTAAACGTGTCGGACTTATCGAAAAGCCCGCGCCAAAAGATGAAGTTCAATGAAATATCTGTGTATCGCTCTTATTAAGTTCTACAGAAAATACCTTTCGAAGCTGAAATCGCATCCCACCTGTCGGTTCACGCCGACTTGCTCTGCCTACGCCCTTGAGGCGTATCAGAAACGCGGCTTTATAGTCGGAACCATACTGACGGTATGGCGCATCCTGCGTTGCAATCCGTTTTGCAAGCCGGGATACGATCCCGTGCCCGAACACGGTCTCCGAAACAGGGATACAGTTCCGAGGGGCATCAGTCTCTGTGACAATGACAACGACGACGGAGAGGATTCCGTCGAATAACACGAGAGGAAATTCCGCACCCGTGCGGAAAGGTTAAAGAAAATGTTTGATACCATCCTCGGTTGGATAGGATCATTCCTTGGCTGGCTTGACTCTATTACCGGCAACTATGTCTGGGCACTCTTTGTCTTCGCCATCATAGTTGAGATCATTCTTCTCCCCTTTACCATCAAGCAACAGCAAAACTCCATTAAGCAGGCAAAACTTCGTCCGAAGGAAATGGCGATCCGCAACAAGTACAAGGGCCGCAATGACCGCGCAACACAGCTCAAGGTCTCGGAAGAGGTCCAGGCTATGTATCAGAAGGAAAATTACAGTCCCTTCTCGGGCTGTCTCCAGCTTCTGATCCAGATGCCCGTCATTCTCGCGCTCTATCAGGTCGTCATCAACCCCCTCCAGCACGTGCTTCACGTAAGCAAGGACGCTATCACGGTCATGCAGACCTACGCGACCGCGGCAGTTGAAGAGGGCGGACTCGGACTTACCGTAAACTCACAAAGAGGAAGCATCGAGCTTATTTCCATCATCAAGGAGAAGGGCATCGAATTCTTCTCGGGCGTTGTTGAATATGCAAACAGCGTCGGCTCTACCAAGGGATTTGCAATTTCGGGTCAGGAGACCTACGACGCATTCCTTGCAATTGCCGATAAAATGCCCGATTTCAATTTCTTCGGTCTCAATCTCGCAGAAACACCTTCTTTTACCAACCCCAGCTGGCTTCTTATCGTTCCCGTGCTCACATTCCTTGTGTACTTCGGCTCGATGAAGCTCAACCGTAAGTTCACCTATCAGCCCACCACCGGTGACGCTCAGCAGGATGCGCAGGCAGGCTGCTCCAACAAGACTATGGATATCATGATGCCTCTTATGAGCGTATGGATCTCCACCGTAGTTCCCGCCGCTATCGGCGTCTACTGGATCTTCAAGAGCATTCTCGGCACACTTAAGCAGTTCATTATGTCCAAGGCTATGCCCATTCCCACCTTCACTGAGGAGGAATACAAGGCGGCTGAGAAGGAATACGGCGGCAAGCCCGAAAAGAAGAAGGCAAAGGGTAACGCAAACCCTGAGGCAACAAAGAACAATCCCAATTCTCTCTTCCATATGGATGATGAGGATTACGTCCCTCCCGTAAAGGAAGAAGAAAAGAAGCCCGAGATCAAGACCGACGACAGCGCGGCAATCTCCAAGGCTCCCCTCAAGGACGACCGCAAGCACGATTCTAACGAAAAGTAATTATAAGAGGAAAATATGAAGAAAGAAGTAACCGTAAAGGCAAAATCGGTTGAAGAGGCTCTCGCTCTTGCCGCTGAACAGCTCGGCGCGCCCGCAAGCGAGATCAAGTACACCGTAATTGCCGAGGCAAAGCGCGGATTCCTCGGACTCGGTTCCACCGATGCTGAGATCAGCGCGTACTATATTCCCCGCGGAGAGC
>JAZQTY010000296.1:0-2989 GCA_045631025.1 Eubacteriales bacterium | reverse complement strand
TGCGATGGCATATGCAAATGCAGACACGGCAAAGATCACTGCGGTTGTCGGCAAGGCTTACGGCGCGGCGTTTACGCTTCTCGGTTCAAAGTCCGAGGGCGCGGATATGGTTTACGCGTTGCCGGGTGCGGCTATCAGCGTGCTTTCTCCCGAGGCGTCCGTTGCATTCGTTTGGAACGACAAGGTCGGAGAGAAGAGCCGCGAGGAGCTCGAAGCAGAGTGGAAAGAGAAGTGCGCTTCTGCGGCTGACGCTGCAGACAGAGGCGAGCTTGACGATATAGTCGAGCCCGCAGAGCTTCGCAAGAGAATCTGCGCATCTCTTATGATGCTTGCGGCAAAGGCAGAGGGTAAGCCCTCTCGCCGCCATGCAAATATGCCTCTTTGATGTAGGGGGATATTATGAACGTTCAGATGATGACAGGATATGCTTTAAAGGTAGATCCTAATACGAAATATGACGCTTTTTCGGTGGATGCATTAGCTAAAGCCGCTGAGGTTGCCGTATTCGGTATGGCTATGGTCTTCTTGGTGCTTATAATTCTTTGGGGAGTGCTTGCGGTATTCCAGCTGATTTTCGCAGGCGAGACCAAGAAAAAGGCAGAGGTCAAGACCGAAGAGGCTATCCCGGTTAAGGTAGCGGAGCCCGAGCCCGTGGTTGTGGTTCAGGACGATACTCAGCTTATTGCCGTGCTAACGGCGGCTATTGAGGCTTACAGAGCCTCGGAGTCGTGCGGTGACGAAAATTATGCAAGTGGATTCAGAGTCGTATCCTTCAAGAGAGTGGGGGCAGGTCGCCCTTGGAATTCAAAATAAACTATTGAAAATTTGAAAGGCTAAGGTAATTACAATGAAAACTTACAATATAACCGTTAACGGTGTAACCTACGTAGTAGACGTTGAAGAGGTTGGAGCAGGCGTAGCCGCTCCCGTAGCAGCACCTGCCCCCAAGGCAGCACCTGCTCCTGCAGCAGCACCCAAGGCAGCAGGCGGCGCACAGGGCGCAACCGCTGTTAAAGCCCCCATGCCCGGCAACATAATGAAGGTAAACGTAAAGCCCGGCGCGGCAGTTAAGAAGGGCGACGTTCTCATAGTTCTCGAGGCTATGAAGATGGAGAACGACATCTGCGCTCCCGCAGACGGAACCGTTGCAAGCGTTGAGGTGGCTCAGGGAGCGACCGTTGAGACCGACGCAGTTCTCGTAACCCTTAACTGATATTCCTTTTCTCAAGGATAATATTAAGAAAGGAAATCGGTTTATATGTTTGATGGAATTATCGAAACGATAAAAAGCTTTGTCACCGACACCGGCGTGTTCAAGCTTCTGTCGGATGCAGATACTGTTGACAGCTTTGCGATCAAGGGCGACTGGTGGCAGACTGTGGTGATGATGCTTATCGCTTTCGTCCTTATCTACCTTGCAATCGGCAAAAAGTTCGAGCCCTTGCTCCTTTTGCCTATTGCTATAGGTATGCTTCTTACCAACCTGCCCGGCGGCGGACTTTTCAATATGGCTCTGTTTATTCCGAGTGATGCAATTGAGTATCTTGGAACAGCCTTTAGCGATAAGCTGCTTACGGGTGAGGAAATTAAAGCCTTGGCGGATTACGGACTTCCGATGTTTGAGGAAATGAAATCTGCCGGAGCATTTGATGCTACCGAGCTTGTAAATCTCGACCAAGTGATGGCATATGCGGACGCAAACGGCGGAATTGCCGTAACGGATGCGCTTTATGATTCGCTTATGCACGAGCTCAACTACCTCGACATAATTAACGTCGTTCGTAACGGCGGTCTTCTTGACTTCTTGTATCTTGGTGTTAAGCTTGGTATTTATCCCTGTCTTATATTCATAGGCATCGGTGCTATGACCGACTTTACTCCTCTTATTGCTAACCCCAAGAGCCTTCTTATCGGCGCGGGCGCTCAGCTTGGAGTATTCGTTGCCTTTGCGGGCGCACTTATTTCGGGACAGTTCTCGCTTGCCGATGCGGCTTCTATCGGAATTATCGGCGGAGCTGACGGCCCTACGGCTATTACCGTTACAAAAACATTAGCACCCCCGCTTCTCGGCGCTATTGCGATTGCGGCGTACAGCTATATGGCGCTTATTCCCATGATACAGCCGCCTTTTATGAAGCTTCTTACGACCAAGAAGGAGCGTCAGATAAAAATGACCACGCTTCGTCCCGTAAAGAAGATAGAAAAGCTTTTGTTCCCCGTAGTCGTTACCGTTGTGGTTGGTCTTATCATTCCCGATGCGCTTGTGCTTGTTGGTTGTCTTATGTTTGGTAACCTGCTTAACGTATGCGGCGTTACGGACAGACTTTCAAAGACCGCACAGAACGAGCTTATGAATATCGTAACGATATTCCTCGGAATTACGGTTGGCGCGACTGCCGTTGCAAGTAATTTCCTGCAGCCTCAAACGCTTCTTATCATCGCTCTCGGACTCGTGGCGTTCTGCATCTCCACCTGCGGCGGACTTATCACCGCAAAGATCATGAATTGGCTGTCGGGCGGAAAGATAAACCCCCTTATCGGCTCTGCGGGCGTTTCCGCAGTTCCTATGGCGGCGAGAGTTTCGCAGAAGGTCGGACAGAGCGAGGACCCCTCCAACTTCCTTCTTATGCACGCAATGGGACCTAACGTTGCGGGAGTTATCGGCTCTGCGGTTGCCGCAGGCGTTTTCCTGTCAATGTTCGCCAAGTAATTAAAGGAGAAAACTTATATGGCAAAGGTAAAAATAACAGAAACAGTTCTCCGCGATTCGCACCAGTCGCTTATCGCAACGAGAATGACTACGGAAGAAATGCTTCCTATACTTGAAAAGCTTGACAAGGTGGGCTACCATTCGCTTGAGGCGTGGGGCGGAGCAACCTTTGACTCCTGCTTGCGCTTCCTTAACGAGGACCCTTGGGAGAGACTTCGCAGAATTCGCGCAAGCGTTAAGAATACCAAGCTTCAGATGCTTTTCCGCGGACAGAATATC
>JAZQTY010000295.1:0-5010 GCA_045631025.1 Eubacteriales bacterium | reverse complement strand
GCTACTCCAACCCCGGTCTTGCAGGACTGCTTGACGAGACCATCGGAACGGGCTACCGCCACAATCCCGAGGAGCTTGCAAGCTTCGCGAAGTACGCGGACGACGCCGAGGTGCGCGCGAGAGTGAGAGCGATCAAGCACGACAACAAGATCGCCTTCTCCAACCACATCTACCGTCAGACGGGCAGACTTATCGACACGCACTCATTCTACGACGTTCACATCAAGCGTCTGCACGAGTACAAGCGTCAGCTGCTTAACGTCCTTAACATCATAGGACTTTATATCGACATCAAGGAGAATCCCAATAAGGAGTTCCAGCCCCAGACCTTCCTCTTTGCCGCAAAGGCAGCCCCCGGCTACTATATGGCGAAGAACATCATAAAGCTTATCTGCTGCCTTGGCAAGGAAATTGAGAACGATCCCGCCGTACGCGAGAAGCTTGCCGTGGTATTCCTTGAGAACTACAACGTCAGCATGGCAGAGGCGCTCGTGCCTGCGGCAGAGCTTTCCGAGCAGATCTCTCTTGCGGGTAAGGAAGCAAGCGGAACGGGCTGCATGAAGCTTATGATAAACGGCGCTATGACCATCGGTACGCTTGACGGCGCGAACGTCGAGATGCTCGATGCGGTTGGCGAGGACAATATGTATATCTTCGGACTTACCAGCTCCGAGGTCGACGACCTCTGGCTGCGCGGCTACAACTCCGCAGAGTTCTACGCAAACAACGAGAAGCTTCGCAAGATCATAAACGCGCTCAATATCGGCTTTGCGGGCGAGTCCTTTGCGGATATCGCAAGCTATCTGCTTACCGGTCAGGGCGTTGCAGACCCCTATATGTGCCTTGCTGACTTCGAGTCCTACCGTACGACTCACGCAAGAGCGATAAACGACTATCAGGATAAGGACAAGTGGAACCGTATGTCGCTTCTCAATATCGCGGCTTGCGGCTACTTTGCCGCTGACCGCTCCATCAAGGAGTATGCGGAGAATATCTGGAATATAAAGAGACTGACTGACAAAAAGTAAGGAAAACAAATGTTAACGAGACTTTCGGTGGCGGGCGACAGCACGCCGAGAATAACTAAAACCGTAAACGGAAAGGACGCCTCCTCGCGAGGCGCTTTTCCGTACGGGAGCATAATTGAATTTACCGTCAGCGCCCCGCGTTCACTCGGCAGCTCGGCGGTCGTTTTGCGTATAGCGAGGGACGGCGAGGACTATCGCGATCTGCCGCTTTCCTATGCGAGGACCGTCAACGGAGTTGACGAATACGTGCTTTCTCTTGACACCGCCGAGCTTTGCGGCGGCAGAGGAGAGGGGCTTTTTTACTACGAGCTTTTGTTCTTGCGCGGAGTGGACACCCTCTTTACGGACACCTACAACTTCGTTGATTTTACGCTTGAGCGCGCGTCGGGCGGCAGATTTATTCTGCTTATTCACAAGGCGGACTTTGATACGCCCGATTGGTTTAAGGGAAGCATTATGTACCACGTTTTCGTTGACCGCTTTGCGGTGGGCGAGGGGGAGATCGGTACGCGCGACGACGTGATAATCAACGGCGACTGGGAGAACGGAATTATGCAGTACCCCGAGAAGGCGGGGGACAAGCTTGCCAACAATATGTTTTTTGGCGGAAACCTTTGGGGAATTGCCGAAAAGCTGCCGTATCTCGCCGCGCTCGGCGTGGGAGTTATATACTTAAGCCCTATTTTTAAGGCGTACTCCAACCACAAGTACGACACGGGCAATTATCTTGAAATTGACTCTATGTTCGGCGGTGAGGCTGCCTTCAAAAATCTTCTTGAGAAGGCAAGGGCGGCGAATATCCGCATCATTCTCGACGGAGTTTTCAATCATACGGGCGACGACAGCCTTTATTTTGACCGCTACGAAAAGTACGGCAAGACGGGCGCGTACTCTAATCCCGACTCGCCGTTTCGCGATTGGTTCCGCTTCCGCAGCTACCCCGACGAGTACGAAACCTGGTGGGGAATACAGATACTGCCGAAGCTTAACCACTCCGTGGACGACTGCCGCCGATATTTTACGGGCAAGGGCGGCGTTTGCGAGAAATACATTGAGATGGGCATCGGCGGCTGGCGACTTGACGTCGCGGACGAGCTTTCCGACACCTTCCTTGACGAGCTTCGCGACGTTGTAAAGGGCGCAAGCGCGGGAGAGGGAATAATTATCGGCGAGGTTTGGGAAAACGCCGCCGAGAAGATATCCTACTCGCAGCGCCGCAGATACCTGCGCGGCGATCAGCTTGACAGCGTTATGAACTATCCCTTCCGCAACGCGGCGCTTGCGCTCCTCGTTGACGGCGACGCGCCGTTCTTTGCGGATATACTTAAATCGGTTTACGCTTCCTACCCAAAGTGCGTGTGCGATTCGCTTATGAATCTGCTCGGAACGCACGACACCGAGAGGATTCTTACGGTGCTTGGCAACGGCGGACGTGACCTCTCGGAGTTTACGAACGACGATTTTGCGGTTATGAAACTCTCGGACTCTGACCGCGAGCGGGGAATTAAGCTCCTAAAGCTTGCCGCAACGCTTCAGTACACCGTTTACGGCGTGCCGTCGGTGTTCTACGGCGACGAGGCGGGCGTTGAGGGCTATTCCGATCCGTTCTGCCGCAAGACCTATCCTTGGGGGCATGAGTGCGAGGAGCTTCTCGCTCATTACCGCCTGCTCGGTAAGATAAGAACGCAGAACGCCGTGTTTAAGGACGGCGACTTCGCGATAGAACGTGCCGAAGGCGCACTTGTCGTCTACTCACGTGAGAGCGGCGAGAGCCGTATTACCGTCGCTGTGAACGCCTCAAGTGAGGACGCCTATATCGGCGAGGGCGGCAGACTCGACCTTTTGACGG
Organism: Eubacteriales bacterium; assembly: GCA_045631025.1. Taxonomy (GTDB): domain Bacteria; phylum Bacillota; class Clostridia; order Oscillospirales; family CAG-272; genus HGM12713. Next base: position 2,133 of record JAZQTY010000295.1, on the reverse strand, counting down.
GTAAGCCCTTTGACGGTGTTCTTGCTCCTATGTGTGCGGTGGTTTTGAATTGATGAGGACGCGGGGGCGCGAGGGATGCGATTTTTCCACCTTTTGTGTACAAAAGGTGGAGCCAAAAAACTTTATACAAAAAAGTTTTTGTGGACATAGCAAAAGACGGAAATTTAGTTTGTTAGACGACTTTTTGCGTTTTCTGATGTAGAAAGCCGTCGGACCCTACGTACCGACGGCTTTCGATTGATTTAAATTATAGCCATCTGCTGTGGAGAAGGTGGCACGAGCCTTGCGCGAGTGACGGATGAGGAGATCGCCTTACCGAAATCTTAAATTGCGACAGCAATCAAGAAAGTTAGTTTTGCTCAAAATTACAAGCTTATATTATCGCTTACGCGGTGTTTAGCCTTCAATACACCGATCTCCTCACCCACCGCAAGCGGTCCCCCTTCCCCACAGGGGAAGGCTAAAGAGGAAAGCGAAGCGTCGCGAATAATATCTATACCCACCGTAGGGGAGGATATTATCCTCCCGCAAGACAAAACGCAACAAATCAATAAAATTGCCTTGAATGCGGCTAATAGGAGAAAGAATTCGCAATAAATCAAGAAAACGAATGGTATTTTCAATCCCGATTCTGCATATAGGTATACCGTAAAGAATATTTATACGGGGGATGCGCTATGTCGGAAAACAAAAAAACGGAGGGTACGGTGTTCCTTGACTCAAGAAATCGCCTTGCCGTCAAGGGCGTCAAGGAGGTCGTCAGCTTTGACGACGCAGGCGCGGCGCTGCTTACGGTGTGCGGCGAGCTTTTTATTGAGGGCGAGGGGATACGCCTCTCCGAGCTTACGGGAATTGGCGAGGGGAACGGGGAGGTGTCCGTGACGGGGCGCATTGACGCGCTTTTCTATCGAGCCGATGCGGCAGAGAAGAAGAAAGGCTTGCGCACTCGACTTTTCGGTAGGTAGGGTAGTCAGCCTATGGAGATAAAACCCGCCCTTCAAGGCGTATGGCTGCTTTGGTCGTTCGCCTTCGGCACGGCGCTGTGCGTGCTTGAGGTCTTTTTTGCCTCGCTCGTCTCCTTTTTAAAGGGACGTTTGACTGCCTTTTTCTCTCGCTTTTTTTGTGACCTTTTTTTGCTTATTTTAGCGGCGATAGGTTACGTGCTTTTGGGCTATTATTTTAACAAGGGGGATCTGCGATTTTTCTCGCTTCTCGGCTCGTGCGTTGGTTTTTTTGCCTTTCGAGCGCTTTTGGGTAAGCTCTTATACAAACTTCTTCGCCGTATTTTTGCGTCAATTTTTCACGCTCTTGGAATTATTTTGTCGCCTGCCCTGAAAATGTTAAGAAAATGCCTTAAATGTTTACAAAATCTTGCGTATAATCTGTTAAAAAACCTTGCAAAAATTCCATCTATGGTGTATAATATATATGTAAAGATAGATGTGCTCAAAAGGTCGGATGACGGCTTTTTGAAAAAGCTTTGGTGACGGAGGAAAATATGGCAAAGGGCAAGCTCGGAAAGTATTTTTCGGATAAAAAATCGCTACCCGTCAGGGTGGTTGGTGTTTTTCTTGCGCTTTTGTTCGTGTTCTCCGTCGCTTTCTTTATTTGGAGCATAATGAAGTATAACGACATTATGGAGCAGAAGCGCGAAAAGGACGAGTATATCGCCTCGCTGAACGAATCGATCGACAAGCTTGAATATCTCGTAGACGCTCCTCTTGACGACGCCTACAAGATACGCATGGCGCGCGAAAAGCTCGGCATGTGCTTCCCCGAGGAGATTATCTTCCACACAGAGCTGGATTAGGGGATGCGTTTTTTCCACCTTTTGTGTACAAAAGGTGGAGCCAAAAAACTTTAAAAATTAAAGTTTTTATGGACATAGCATAAGACGGAAATTCAGTGCGTTAGATAACGTTTGATGTTTTCTAATGTAGAAAGCCGTCGGACCCTTCGTACCGACGGCTTTCGATTGATTTTAATTATAGCCTTCCCCCGTGGGGAAGGGGGACCGCTTGCGGTGGATGAGGAGATCGGTGTATTGAAAGCTAAACACCGCGTAAGCGATAATATAAGCTTGTAATTTTGAGCAAAACTAACTCTCTTGATTGCTGTCGCAATTTAAGGTTA
>JAZQTY010000294.1:0-12212 GCA_045631025.1 Eubacteriales bacterium | reverse complement strand
CTGCAAAAGTAAGTCTTGAAGCCTTTACGAGATCCAGCTCCTCGATTACCGCGTCACATCTGTCAGGATACGTTATCGCATACTGCGCGCAAAGCCGCATATCGGGCACGGACAGCTGTGCTATAACGCTGTTATCAATATATTCAACCATTGAATGTATTATACTTTCGCGGTGTACCACCACTTTTATTTTGTCGGCACTAACGCCAAACAGATGCGCCGCCTCAATGACTTCAAAGCCCTTATTCATAAGCGTTGCGGAATCGATTGTGATTTTTGCTCCCATTTTCCAAGTTGGGTGAGCAAGCGCCTCTGCGACCTTTATATCCTTAAGCTCATCTGCCTTTTTCCCAAAGAACGGTCCGCCCGACGCCGTAAGTAAAATACGCTTTATCTCGGAATTTCTTCCGGATTTAAGGCACTGATATATCGCGCAATGCTCACTGTCAACGGGTAAAACTTCTACGTTTTTATTTTTTGCCGCCGCCATTACTATCTCGCCCGCAACGACGAGAGATTCCTTGTTGGCAAGTGCAAGACGCGCCCCCGAATCAATAACGGAAAGAGTAGGCAAAAGACCTGCCTCTCCTATTATTGAATTGACTACGCAATCACGCTTTTGTGAGGATATCATCTCACAAATTCCCGTTTCACCGGCATAAATTTCAGTATTCGTATCTGCAAGTCTTATCTTTAATTCTGCAGCCGCTTCTTCGTCTGCCATAGCAACGGCGCGAACCTTAAATTTTCTTGCCTGTTCTTCAACTCGTTTAAAGCTTCGATTTGCGCTGATTGCGCTGACCGTCATACCGAATTTATCGGCGACGTCAAGCGCCTGCTCACCAACAGAGCCGGTTGAGCCAAGCACGGCAATATTTTTGTTGTACATAACGCGTTCCACCTAAAACAACTGAATTTCAAATACGTCTGCCACCATGCAAACAGCCGCCATACCTAACGATACAGTAAGCACTGAATCCAATCTGTCAAGCATTCCGCCGTGCCCCGGGAAAATCGTACCGTAATCCTTAACACCGTAGTGGCGCTTGATTACAGACATCAAGAGGTCTCCTATTTGGGCAACCACCGAGGCAATAAAGCCCATCAACATCAAAAACCAAATGTTTGCAGATCTTTCAAATAAGATATCAACTATAAGTCCGTATGCAACAAAGGAAAGAATGCAACCAATAATACCGCCAATACTTCCCTCAACAGTTTTCTTGGGGCTAACGTCCGCAATAAGCTTATGTTTTCCGAAGAAATATCCGGCAAAATAAGCAAACGTATCCGTCATCCATGCGCCAAAGAAGATAAGCATGTATACGTACTGACCTACGTCCTCAAAATCTCTTACGAATATTATGGAGTTTATAGCTCCTATTATATAAGCAGTAATCACGAATATCGTCATACTATCGTTAAATTGGATTTTCCCGTGCGACCATATCATTGACGCAAATACCGTTATAAGATACATAATTCCGACAACGAAGCACAGCTTTGCTACGCTGACCTTATTGTCAATATATCGCATAAAAAACGGCACGATTACAGCAAACGTATACGCAGACATGGTTATATCATACTTTTTATGAATTCCCATACATCTGAACATTTCAAATAGACATATTACGGTAACGATTGCAAGCAGAACGGGAAAAACGAACGTTCCCGAAAAAACAAGCAACGGTATAAGTATCGCCAAAGCGATCAAGCCCGTTATAATTCTCTTTATCATTTTATTCTCCAGAACTTAAACTCCGCCAAATCTACGGCTTCTGTTTGTAAAATTATCAATTATTTCATTAACGTCATCCGGAATGAGCTCAGGCCAAAGCTTGTCTGTGAAGTAGAACTCGGCATACGCCGCCTGCCACAGAAGAAAATTTGATATTCTCAAATCGCCGCCCGTTCTTACTATAAGGTCAAGAGGGGGGGACTCCTTCGTATACAAAGCCTTCGTAATATCATCCTCTGAAATCACCGTCTTGCCCTCTTTTATAAGAGAATTTACGGCGTTCGCGATTTCATTTCTTCCACCGTAATTCAACGCAAGATTAACTATGTGAGTATTGTTTTTTGAAAGTGCTTCTATCTTTTTTATCTTTTCCTGCACGGATTCTGAAAACACGGAAAGATCTCCGATAAATATAAATCGTACGTCGTTTGTCGCTATCTCCCGCTCGCACTCGTCGAGATAACGGTCAAGCAAATTAAGTATCGCGTCTATCTCCTTTTGAGGTCTTTTCCAATTTTCCGTGGAAAAAACGTAAAACGTAGATGCTTCAAGCCCAAGCTCACAGCAACGGCGCATTATTTTTTTAAAGACTTCAGCACCATTCTTATGCCCAAACTCACGAGGCATTCCTCTGCGCTTTGCCCATCTCCCGTTTCCGTCCATTATGAAGGCTATATGCCTGATTCGTCCGTTCGGTGACTTGACGTCAGCAGCTTCTTTACTCATAAATCTCACCTTTCCCATATAAAGAGAATCAGGACGGGCAAAAACCCGCCCTGTATCATCGCATAAAGCGGTCAGATCTTCATGATCTCGCTTTCTTTTTTGGAAGTAACAGAGTCAACCTCTTTAATGTACTTATCGGTAAGGTCCTGTACGGACTTTTCGGACGCCTTCTGCTCGTCCTCGGTCATTTCGCCATCCTTCTTCATCTTCTTGCATGCATCGTTAGCATCTCTTCTGATGTTACGGATAGCAACCTTTGCATCCTCACCGAATTTCTGGATCTGCTTTACAAGCTCGCGGCGACGCTCCTCGGTAGGTTGAGGAAAAACAAGACGTATAATCTTACCGTCGTTGGTAGGTGTAATACCGATATCGGACGCAAGAATAGCCTTCTCCATTTCCTTAAGAGTCGTAGCGTCATAAGGAGTAACGGTAAGCGTTTTAGAGTCCGCAACTCTAATATCCGCCATAGTGGTAATAGGTGTCGGAGCGCCCCAATATTCAAAGTTTACCTTGTTAAGTACTGCGGAATTTGCCTGTCCCGCGCGTATTGAGGAAAGGTTCTCCTCATAGCTGGCAATAGCCTTTACCATTTTTGCTTCATAAGCCTTTGTGTCGAGTTTCATAATTTTTTCCTCCGTTATAATTTTATCTGTGAAGCTCTGTTCCGATTTTCTCGCCCATTATTACTCTGTATATGTTCATCGGATCCTTAAGCTCAAACGCATAGCATCTGATATCGTTATCCATACAGAACGTAGTAGCGGTAAGATCAAGAGCCTTAAGTTCTTTTTTCAGTACGTCCTTATAGGTGATCTCGTCGTATCTTACGGCGGTTGAATCAAGTCTTGGATCTGCCGAATATACTCCGTCAATGTTCTTTGCCATCAAAACGGCGTCCGCTTGAATTTCAGCTGCGCGAAGTACAGCTGCAGTATCAGTTGAGAAATACGGAGCGCCCAAGCCACAACCGAAAATAACCACCTTACCGTCCTCGAGTGCCTTTACCGCGTCACGGGTTACGTACTTATCCGCAAACGCTTCCATTTCGACAGCCGTCATAACCTTTGTGTCAAGACCTGCCTGAATAAAGGTATCTTGAAGCGCAAGAGCGTTTATCGCAGTTGCCAGCATACCCATGCTGTCAGCGCGAACTCTGTCCATGCTTCCGCCCTGTCTGCCGCGCCAAATATTGCCGGCTCCGACTATAACGCCGATTTGAACTCCTGCTTCAACGCACTTCTTGAGAGTCTGCGCTACGGAAGCAATAAAATCGAAATTAAGAATACCGTCAGCTCCGTCCGCCAAGGCTTCGCCGGAAAGCTTGAGAAGCACTCTTTTATATTTAGGTGTCATCTCCATATCAATACAACCTCACTAATAAATATACGCATATATTCTACTACATTTTTCCGCTTTTGTAAACAGTTATTTAAATAAATTTACATTTATATAATATTTAATATATTACCCTAACACATTAACAACCAAAAGTGATGCCGCCATAGTGGGAACAGCAATCTCAACTCCATACCCCACAAATCTACCAACGGACAGTTTTACGTTGTTCTGCTTTATTAAATTAGACCACATTATTCCCGCCAAAGCACCAATCGGAGTCAAAAATGCTCCAATATTAGAGCCGATTATCGTCGCATAAACGTTCGGCATTGACGAAGAAACCGAAAGGACCTTACTGAACAGCACGCTCATAGGAATATTATTGAGAAGATTTGACGACAGCAACGATGCAAATCCATAGGAAAACACACCGTTTCCGACAGTAATATATTTCGCAATAATTGCGGTTATTCCGGCGTTATCCAACGCCATTACTATAACGAACATTCCTATGACAAAAGGAATTATCTCAAACGGCATTCCTTTTATCGCCATAGACAACGGAGCAAGCTTTTTCTTTCTTACTGTCAAAACCACTATACTGCTCAATACTGCCGAGACCGATACGCCAAGGGAAATAAGCCACATTTCAATTCCCGTATATTGAGAGATTGCGAGCAATATTATACAAGCAATAAGATGAGACAAAGCCACCGTCATAAGCGGCTTGTCGTTTATTTCCCGTATCTCTGCTTGTGCGTTTATAGGTGCTTTCAGGCGTTTTCCAAACACCAAAAGCATAACCAAAAGCGATACTACTCCGGCAGCCACGGTTGGGAGCACCATGTGAACGAAATATTCTCCAAAGCTTATATCGAAGGCTCCCGAAATATATATGTTAGTCGGATTTCCGATAAGCAACAACAGGCTCCACGTATTTGCCACAACAAATTCCATTATCAGATACGGAATAACGTCAATTTTCGCAGACCTGCAAAAATTGCAAATAAACGGCGTAAACGTAAGAATAACGATATCGTTTGACGTAAAGACAGTCAAAACTGCAATTACGGCATAAAGCGAGAAAAACACAGCGTACTGATTGTGTCCCGTATGCTTTAATACAACCCCCGAGATATATCCGAAGAATCCCGTTTGATCGAGTATCAAGGAATACACGGTCATTGATAGAAATAAAACGAGTATTTTTATTGGATTCACCGAGGTGTTTTCGGTAAAGGAGGTTAAAACCTGACCCCATGAAAGGTCCCCGAAAGCTATCATTAAAATACCGCCGACAAACGGAATCAGCGGATAGATTTTGAACCCACCGTTCTTTCCAACGCTTGGCAAAAAAAGCACGCTTACCATAAATAAAACAACGGTAACCACTGCAATTATTATCGTAGATGTCATTTAGAATTTGTCCTTTTAAATTTAATCTGAATTTAATCTTTCGCAACTCGCTTATTATACAACCAATCCGTGTCTTTGTCAATATATTTCATTACAAAATACGCCGTTTTATCCTCTTTATTTAACTATATAAAAAATATTTACAATTATATAACCAATTTTGTCTCACAGTGTGGTAAAATATCCGTACGTAACTTTTTCGGAGGACTTATGATAAAGAAAAATATAGATTCAACGGCAGATTCTTGCGCCAAAGGCAAAGCGCTGCCACTTAAGTCAATAATGGCAATTTCTTGCGTTGTGTTGTTTGCCGTAACTACGCTGCTCTCACAGCTTTACGTTGTTCTTGATTCCAACGTCGTAACGAGAAATGAGTTCGTTCTTTTTGCGATTGACGCAATAAATACGGGAGTTCTTGAGAATATCGCATTCGCTATATTCTATTCTGTAATTGCCTATTGCGCAGTAGTCTACTCAACGAAAAAATTGATTGCCGTATGTGGAATTTATCTGGGCTTTTCAGTTCTTCGCAGAGCCATTTTGGTTTTACTGACGTATCTAACCTTCAGAGAATTCGACTATATCAATCCCCTTATTTATATCGCAATAGAAGCTATACAAATGCTTTTAGTGGCGCTTATATCCGTATCCATTGGAAACTCACATAAAGAAACCGTAGTGTCAAAGCAAAAGGCCTCCTTAAGAATGGGAAGCCTCTACTATGAAGATTCTTTTAATTTCGATTCTGTTTTTTCAACGAAAAATCCGCTTCAATCTTGCGCTCTTATAGCGGGAATTATGCTCTCCCTTATAAATGTCGGAATGAGAATTGGCTCTGATATAACCTATACTATGGTTCACGGAGCGCCTGACGGTGCATCCGAAATAATACTAATGGCTGCCTACTACCTTTCAGACGTTTTGGTTTGCGTTCTCGTTTACGCCGTATCGTGGCTTACGTTAAGAATTTTCACGCAAAAAGACAAATCAATAAACGCAAAAAATTAAATAAGCTTAAGAGAGCATTTTTTGTAAAAGCTCGATCTTATCTATCGAATATTCGTAGGCTCCTTTAAAATCGGATATTTCCTTACAGCACACCTCAAGATCGCAGAATATAAAATACATCATGGGCTCCGGTACCGGATCTTCACTAACGAGAATAGAGTGAAGATAATCGTACGCACCCTTGTAATCTCCCTGCTCCATATAATCAAGCGCAAGCAGATGCGTTCCGTATTGGCTTCTTTTCTCCTCCGTGAAGAAAAGCTCTCCTTCACGGCTCTCACTCTTCCGTTCAAGAAAAGCACCCGCATACTGGCAAAAGGCATCGTTCATAGCGGAGTAAGTCGAAACGTCTGTTTCATCAATACAGTTTGATGAAAGAGTTGCGGAAATATATCTCATGTACTTGAAGTACATAGCGCAAATGGACGATAAATACGTAGTGTTATATATCGTTCCCGCGCACGCCTCTATTGCCAAATCAAAATATTCACAGGCAATATGCAGATTCCCTCTGTTGAACTCCTCAATAGCTATTTCTTTAGTACACTCGGCTAATATAAGCTGTACCTCGTCGTCTGCTGCGCAGGCGGATTTTAGGCATATATCGCGACAAATCCTAAAATCCCCGGAAAGATATGCAGTTTTTATTCCGTTTATTTCATTGTTTTTTACATATATCTGCTCGTCACTTGCCTCAGCAAGTAAATATCCCGCAGATACGTTAAGCTTCGCCGCAATATATTTTAAGGTGTCGAGCGAGGGTTGCGCGGCCCCGTTTTCTATTCTGCTGAGCATATTTCTCGTAATTTCATTTCCTGCAAGCTCGGATTGAGTCATGAGCTTTGCGGTTCTCAACGCTTTTATTTTCTCACCTAATTCCATATTTGCTCCTTGGGTAAATTTAAATTACCATAATTATATCATATATTTTCAAAAAAAGCAAGGGGACTTTGCTTAAGTCCCCAAATAAATTTATTCTATAACGTATTTTTTTGAATATTCCTTGAATTGCGACTCAAACGTTTCGTCCTCATCTCTATATTTTTTGAGATATTTGTGAAGCTCGAGCGACTTGCGCTCCGACATTTCTATATAGCATCCCGCAATATTTGAGCAATGGTCGGCTATACGCTCAAGATCGTTAAGAATATCGGACAGAATATATCCGTGCTCCATGCTGCATTCTCCGCCTTGAAGCCGCAATATATGGTGTTTCTTTATTTCATCTCGAAGCTCATCAATCACCTCTTCAAGTGATTCGACGCGCCTTGCTTTTTCGATATTCCTTTCATTTATGGCATCGTACGTAAGTTGAGTTATCTCCTGCACGGCGCTTATGAGGACGAATATTTCCTTTTTGGCATTCACTGGAAATGACAGTCTCTTATCGTCAATTTCCTCTGCTGATTCGGAGATATTTACGGCATGGTCGGCAATGCGTTCGAAATCGCCAATTATGCGTAAAAGCTTGGCAACCTCGTTTTTCTCGGATTCGAGTATACTCACCTCTGATATTCTCAACAGATACGTGCCGAGCCTGTCCTCGTATTCATCGGTAACGCTTTCGTATTTTCGTACCATCAGCGCCGTCTTTTCATCGTATACCTCAAACAACGAGCAGCTGTTTTCAAACGCCATGATTGATGCGCTTGCCATTTTTAAAGCGCCCTCGCGGCTACGTTCAACAGCAACCGCAGGAAAGCCCAAAAGTCTTTCATCAAATATGCTGAACTCGTCGTTCATATTCTTATCGCGAACGAGTACGACGGCAAACCTTTCGATTTGCTTTGAAAACGGAAAAAGCGCAAAAAATGAAACCAAATTAAAAGCGGTATGAACTATTGCAATTCCCCACGTATCAATATTTCCGTTTAGAAATGCAAGGTTTAATACAAGCCTTAAAACGTAAAATATCACAAGCCCGATTACAGAACCAAATACGTTAAACAAAAGATGCACGACCGCCGCTCTTTTAGCATTTTTACTCGCACCGGTTGAAGAAATCAGAGCGGTTATACACGTTCCTATGTTTTGCCCCATTATAATTGGAACGGCGTTTCCAAAGGTAATAGCCCCCGTTGCGGTAAAGGACTGCAATATTCCTATCGAAGCCGACGAGCTTTGAATAATCGCTGTGAGCGCCATTCCTGCAAGCAAACCAAGCAACGGGTTTTCAAATACCAGCAAAATCGAACGGAATGCCATATTGTCCGCAAGTCCCGATACGGAATCGGACATAGTCTCCATTCCTACCATAAGCACGGAAAAGCCCAAAAGTATAAGTCCAATATTCTTTTGCTTATCACTTTTGGTATTCAAATACAACAGCAATCCGACGAGAGCGATTATCGGCGTGAAGGTGGACGGCTTAAACCATTGCATTATTGAACTTACCGAGCTCCCACCCTCAAGTCCTGACAAAGCGGTCATCCACGAGGTTACCGTCGTTCCAACGTTTGCGCCCATTATAACTCCAACGGCTTGTGATAAAAGCATAGTTCCGGAATTTACAAATCCGATAACCATTACCGTTGCAGCCGACGAGGACTGTATAACCGCAGTCACTCCAAATCCAAGAGCAAAGCCCTTTATAGGATTTCCTGCAAGCTTACCAAGTATAATCTTAAGCCTGTGTCCGACGCTTTTCTTAAGCGTTTCTCCCATAAGATTCATACCAAATAAAAACAGCGAAATACCGAATATCAATTTCAACAAATCAAAAATACTCATTACAGGCTCCGTTTTACCATTTTTTAATTAAGGAGATATTATGCAAATAAAAGGCCTTCAAAAAACCACTCTGCTCGACTTTCCGAGCAAGGTTGCATGCACACTTTTTACGGGTGGGTGTAACTTCCGCTGTCCCTTTTGTCACAATGCGTCACTTGTTCTCGCCCCCACTACGGTGGACGATATATCCGAGGAAGAATTTTTTAAGTTTTTGAAAAAGCGCGTAGGCGTTTTGGACGGGGTGTGCATAACGGGCGGCGAGCCCTTGCTTCAACACGATATTATTCCCTTTATGAAAAAAATTCATGCACTCGGCTTTGCAATAAAGCTTGACACTAACGGCTCACGTCCGCAGCTTCTTCGCGAAATCGTCGAGTTGGGGCTCGTTGAGCACATAGCCATGGATATAAAAAACTCGCTACCTAAATATTCACTGACCGCAGGAACAAGCATAAATCTTGACGACGTAAAAGAGAGCATTGATTTTATAATGAACTGCGGAGTGTCTTACGAATTCAGAACTACGGTGGTAAAAGAGCTCCATACTCCGGACGATATGGTATCCATCGGAAGCTTGATATCGGGTGCGGAAAACTACTATTTACAGTCGTTTAAGGACTCGGGAGATCTGATTTGCCCCGATTATTCAGCGCACTCTGAAGAAACGATGAAGTCCATGCTTGATATAGTTAAGGCTTACGTAAAGCACGCAGAGCTCCGCGGAATATGAGAAATTTAAAATGTAAATAATTGAAAATTCACTTGATATATACCACAATTTATGATATACTGTTAACGACGCATATTTATCAATAAATTCATCTTGGAGAACAATATGTCTTTGTCCAATAAATCAGTAATAAACGAGCGCGATACGTTTTTAAATAAAATGGGGCGTATGGGAAACAAAATATTTCTATCTCCCTATTTTTTTGCGTTGCTCTTTTGTGTAGCCGCCGTAATCACGATATGTGATTGGGAGGTAAAGGGAGCGATAATTTTCGTAGGTATTATTTCGGTAGCCCTCGTTTTTTGTGAGGATATTCTCGCAACCACACTCCCCTTTTTACTTCTTTGCGTATTCGTAACGAAATGCTATAACTCGTTTGATACGTTTATAAAATTCGCATGGATGGCGGCTCCCGCTATTTTTGGACTGCTTTTTCATTTTATCGTTTACCATAAAAAAATCCGTATCGGCTCTACCTTTCCGGGACTTATTGCGGTTTCGGTTGCCGTTTTGGTTGGCGGTATAGGAACTATATCCAAAGCCGATTACTTCCGCGGAGTTACATTATATTATATGGTATTCCTCGGCATTGGTATGGTGGTTGCATACATCCTCTTGAAGTCACAAATGTGCGCTCCGCGAAGCTATGACGTCCGTGAGAAATTTATCACCATGCTTTATATAATGGGTATGTTGGCGGTAGTTATGGTTGCCGTCATACTGTACAAGGAACGCGCCGTAATGATTGAGAAAAAGACTCTGCCGGACTTCCAATCGGCAAACAATCTCAGTACGATCCTTATGTTCGCTATGCCCTGCCCCTTCTATTTCATTGCTAAAAAACGTTTAAAAGTCCTTCACGTTCTCGCAGCGCTTATAATTCCCACAACAATTGTAATGACCGGCTCGCGCGGAGGATTCGTATTCGGAATTATTGAATTTTTCATTTGTCTTATCGCGTTCTCCGTTTGTGACAAAAAGCGCCGTTGGTTTTACGTTGGCTTTACCGCCGCAGTTATTATCGTTGCCGTTATTTGGGGCGAAAAAATACTTTTATTTGCAACGAATCATACGCTTGAAAACTTAATTTCAACAGACGAGGCACGCAGTGGGCTTATCGGCAGAGCAATTGACGGATTTAAACAAAACCCGATATTCGGTCACGGTCTCGGCTATACCGGTAACACCGATCTTTACAGCCCCGTAAAAGGCGCTATGCCTTGGTACCATATGCTGATACCGCAGATATTTGGAAGCATGGGTATCGTTGGAATACTCGCGTATACGTACCAGTTATTCCTTCGCGGTCACGCTATAACCATTCAATTTATTAAGGGTGACAAGCTTATCGCGTGCACCGTCTCTATGATCTACACGGGAATACTGCTTATGTCACTCGTAAATCCCGGGCTTTTCTGTCCGCTCCCCTACTCTCTTATAACGGTCATCACGTTCGCTCTTATCGACACGGACACCTGCTTTGGAAATTTTACAAGAAAAATCAAATAAGATTATGCTAAAAGCACAGTGCTCTTACAGCCTCTGTGCTTTTATTGTTTTAAATCGAGTCACACATCACTACATATAGTGTCAAAAATCCAAAATATATACAAGATATTGTGATAACAACCAATCCAAGACACAATATATTGTAATTTCTCACAATTGACAAATGCGTAATTTTGTCATATAATATATATGCACGAAAAAATTATAACGAAAAAAAAGGAGAATAAAAATGTATCAGGTTTTAAAACGTGACGGCAAGGTCGCTGATTTTAGTCTTGAGAAAATCAGCGAAGCTATCAAGCTTGCATTCGAAGCTCAAGAAAAGCAGTATCACCCCTCAATAATTGATTTCCTCGCGCTTAAGGTAACGGCTGATTTCGAGCCCAAAATAAAGGAAGGCTTGATTGCTGTCGAGGACATTCAGGACAGCGTTGAGTCCACTCTCGTTCAGGCAGGTTACGCTGACGTAGCAAAGGCATATATTCTCTACCGTAAGCAGAGAGAAAAGATGCGTAACATGAAGTCCACTATCCTTGACTATAAGGATATCGTTGACAGCTACGTTAAGAACATTGACTGGCGTGTTAAGGAGAATTCTACCGTAACGTATTCCGTCGGCGGTCTTATTCTCAGCAACTCCGGTGCTATCACCGCAAACTCCTGGCTCTCCGAGATCTACGACGATGAGATCGCAAATGCTCACAGAAACGCAGATCTCCACATCCACGACCTCTCCATGCTTACCGGCTACTGCGCAGGTTGGTCGCTCAAGCAGCTCATTCAGGAGGGACTTGGCGGCGTTACGGGTAAGATCACGTCTGCTCCCGCAAGCCACCTTGCAACTCTTTGCAACCAGATGGTAAACTTCCTCGGAATCATGCAGAACGAGTGGGCAGGCGCGCAGGCGTTTTCCTCCTTCGACACATACCTCGCTCCCTTCGTAAAGTACGACAATCTCTCCTTCGATCAGGTCAAGAAGTGCATCGAGTCCTTCGTTTACGGTGTGAATAC
>JAZQTY010000293.1:0-2752 GCA_045631025.1 Eubacteriales bacterium | reverse complement strand
TCCGCAAAGCCTGCAGCGGCCTGCCGCGCTTTTTGCCCTTCTTCCTTCAAATACCGTTTTTTCTTCTGCTGAACCTTTTGATTTACATCGTTTTTCACGCTGTTAAAAGGCACGTCCAATTGCTTGGAAACCGCTTGAATGTAAATATCTCTTTCCACTTCTGTGTAAAAACCGGAGATCATTTCCACAAGCTCCGTAAGCGCTTGGATTTTTTCTTGCGGAAAAGAAACATTGTATTTTGAAAGAATACGATCCATGTTGTATTCAAACTTGGATCTTGAATTTTCGATCAGCGAGCGAAAACGATCTTTGCCGAATTTCTTAATATATTCGTCCGGATCCTTTGCCCCCGAAAGCTTTATGACGCGCACGTCAACGCCAACCTCGCCAAGTAGGCGCATCGCCTTGTTTGCGGCGTTCTGTCCCGCCTTATCGGAGTCGTAGCATATAACTACTCGCTTGGTGTACTTTGCAAATATTCTCGCCTGCTCCGACGTAATAGCCGTTCCGAGCGTCGCAACGGCATTTTCAAAGCCTGCCGCGTGCAGAGCGATAACGTCCATATACCCCTCGCAAAGTATGAGTCGCTCGGCACACGCCTTGCGCGCGTAATTGAGCGCAAACAAATGCCTGCTCTTTTTGAACACGGGGGTGTCGGACGAGTTTAAGTATTTAGGATCGGAGCCGTCCATGACTCTGCCGCCGAAGGCGACTATATTGCCCGACGTATCTATAATTGGGAAAATTACTCTATTTCTGTAAAGGTCAAAAAGCTTACCGCTCTTCTGACTTCTCTTACAAAGAAACGCCGCTATAAGCTCTTCCTCGGTAAAGCCGAGCGAGGTCATTTTGTTAGTCAGCGCCCAGAAGCTGTTGGGCGAAAAACCGAGACCGAAGTGCTTTATGGTCGCAAGATCAAGTCCGCGCGACTCGCGCAGATACGCCATTCCCTCCGCACCAAGCTGCGGATCAAAAAGGCATTCTCTAAAAAACTTTGCCGCCGCAAGGTTAAGCTCGTAAAGCCGCTTGCGCGAAATTCCGTCCTTCTCCTGCTCCGCGCCATCCTCCGGAAGAGGGATTCCCGCTCTGTCGGCAAGAAGCTTCACTGCATCGACGTAGTCCACGTTCTCCGCGCGCATCACGAAGGATATTACGTCGCCGCCCGCGCCGCAGCCGAAGCAATAAAAGCTCTTGGTAGCGGGAAATACGGTAAACGACGGCGTTCGCTCGCTGTGGAACGGACACGGTGCTTGATAGTTTGAGCCTGCGCGCTTGAGCGTCACGTAAGAGCCGATAACGTTCTCAACGTCGTTTCTGAATACTATCTCGTCTATTATCTCTCTTGGTATCATTCCTTGGGTCCCCTCCATACCTTGGGGATATAAAGCTCGGAATAAAGCTCAATGGCGTATCTGTCGGACATGCCGGATATAAAGTCGCATACGCATCTCTCAACTCCGTCAGCCTCGCAGTTGTCGCGGTAAAGCTTCGGAAGCTTGTGCGGATTTTTAACGTAATGCTCAAAAAGACTTATGAGCATCTGGCGCGCCTTCGCCTCCTCACCCTTTGCCACGGGATTGCGATATACCCGTTCGAAAAGGAACGCACGAAGCTCGTCCGTCGCCGCCTGCACCACAGGCTCCATAATGATATCGTTCTTATCCGTGCTCGCCTTTATGATAGAAGAAACCATGGTGTTTATCCGCTTTGAGTGAGTCTCTCCGAGAATTTCACGCAGGTGCGCGGGAATATCCTCGCTTGAAAGTATCTCGGCGCGGCAGGCGTCGTCAATGTCGTGATTTATGTACGCAATTCGGTCTGCGTATTTTACGATAAGTCCCTCAAGCGTTGCGGCTCTGTGGCTCCCCGTATGGTTGACGATACCGTCGCGAACCTCCCACGTAAGGTTTAAGCCCTTGCCGTTGTTCTCAAGCTTCTCCACGACTCGCAGGCTCTGCTTATAGTGAGTAAAGTCCTTGTCAAAGCACTCTTGCATTGCGTACTCACCTGCGTGCCCAAAGGGGGTGTGTCCTATATCGTGACCGAGCGCCGCAGCCTCGGTAAGATCCTCGTTGAGGCGGAGCGCTCGCGCGATAATTCTCGCGATCTGCGTAACCTCAAGAGTATGTGTCATTCTCGTTCTGTAATGATCGCCGGAGGGCGCGAGAAACACCTGTGTCTTGTTCATCAACCGACGGAAGGATTGGCTGTGCAATATTCTGTCTCTGTCACGCTGAAATTCCGTGCGCAAATCGCAAGGTACGTATTCGTGATCTCTTCCGCGACTTTCCGACGTCAGGCAAGCGTATTCAGATAACGTATTCCTTTCATTTTCAAGGAAGGCATCTCTTACGTTCATTTTTCCACCTTTCTTTCGGAGAAAAATATCTTTCCCCAAAAAACTCTTGTAAATACAATATACGCAAAAAAATCGCAAAATACTTTTTTTTCTGAAAACTTTTTAAAAAAATTTTATTTTTTTTACTTTTCGGGCAAAAAAACCACGGTAAAAACCATTTTTTGTAATTTATTCCAATCTCTTACTTTTCTTTTAAAAAAGAAAAGTAAGCAAAAGAAAACTGTACATTAGTTTGTGCTATAATTTAAATATTTCCTCTTACTTTTATTTTAAAAAAGAAAAGTAAGCAAAAGAAAACTGTACATTTTTTGTTTAATTTTACACCAAAAATAATTGTAAGAGCCATATTTTAATTTACAGATTGTAGGGACAGGCGTCCTCGACTGTCCGTTT
>JAZQTY010000292.1:0-3980 GCA_045631025.1 Eubacteriales bacterium | reverse complement strand
CTTACATGATGATAATAAGAACGGCAGTAAGATGCCCTCTTATGATAACCTTTGCGCTTATTATGGCAATCGTTATTAGCCCCAAGATGTCCATAGCCTTTATCGTTATAATTCCTTTTCTTGCAATAGGACTCCTGCTTATCATCAAAAACGCTCACCCAATATTTGAAACCGTATTCAAAAAATACGACAACCTAAACAACTCCGTTCAGGAAAACGTTTCGGGCATGCGAGTCGTAAAGGCTTACGTGCGCGAAAAATTTGAAAAGAAAAAATTTGCAGAGGCGTCCGACGATGTTTGCGGTGGCTTTACCAAGGCTGAAAAGATAATCGCGCTTAACAGCCCTCTTATGCAGTTCTGCTTTAACTTCAACATGATAATGATCTGCCTTTTCGGCTCTATGCTTATAGTCAACTCAAACCAAACAGAGCTTACCGTCGGCGAAATGTCCTCGCTTCTCACCTACGGCGCGCAGATACTTATGAGCCTTATGATGGTTTCCATGATAATCGTTATGGTTTCCCTCTCCTTTGCTTCGGCTAAACGTATAGTTGAGGTGCTGAACGAAAAGAGCGAGATCGTAAATCCCGAAAGCCCCGTGTACGACGTCAGCGACGGCAGCATTATGTTCAGCGGAGTTAATTTCCGCTACTCAAAGTCTGCATCCAAAAATTCCCTCTCTGACATCAATCTTTTCATCGCGTCAGGTGAGACCGTCGGTATAATCGGCGGAACGGGAAGCGGCAAGACTTCCCTTATCCAGCTTATCTCCCGTCTTTACGACGTAAGCGAAGGCTCGGTCAAGGTAGGTGGCGTCGACGTAAGAGATTACGACATAGAGACGCTTCGAAACCAGGTTTCGGTCGTGCTCCAGAAAAACGTACTGTTTTCCGGCACTATAAAAGATAATTTGCGTTGGGGCGATCCCGATGCAACGGACGAGGATATGGTACGCATTTGCAAGCTCGCGCAGGCTGATGAATTTATACAGGGCTTCCCCGACAAATACGACACCTATATCGAGCAGGGCGGAACCAACGTCTCTGGCGGTCAGAAGCAAAGACTCTGTATTGCCCGCGCGCTTCTCAAAAAACCCAAGATACTTATCCTCGACGACTCCACGAGCGCAGTCGACACGAAAACCGACGCGCTTATACGCCGCGCATTCGCCGAGGAAATACCCGATACTACTAAAATAATTATCGCGCAGAGAATCTCCTCCGTAGAGCACGCCGATAAGATAATCGTCATGGACGGCGGCTCTATTGAGTCGGTCGGCACTCACGACGAGCTTCTCAAGGTAAGCCCCATTTATAAAGAGGTTTACGAGTCTCAAACCAAGGGAGGTGACTCTGATGAAAACTAAAAACAACGTATCAGAGAAGGCTCCCAACGTCATAGGCAGGCTTATAAAGCTTCTGTTCAAGGACTATAAAAAGCAGCTGTTGCTCGTCACCGCGTGCCTGCTCGTAACGGCTTTTGCATCAACCATCGCAAGCATATTTATGAGCTATTATATAACGGTCATCGGCGAGGGACTCGAAACCGGCTGGGATTCCATAAAGGCTCGTATTTTCACCGCGCTTGCCATAATGCTCTCCATTTATGCGCTCGGCTGGATATCCTCGTTCTTACAGACGAGAACCATGGCTATCGTCACACAGGGCTTCCTTAACAAGATGCGTAAGCGTATGTTCGACAAGATGCAGAGCCTGCCCCTGCGCTATTTTGACACACACCCTCACGGCGATATAATGTCTTACTACACGAACGACATTGATACGCTCCGAGAGCTTATCTCAAGAACGCTTCCCCAGCTTATAAGCTCGGGACTTATCATAATTCTTCTCGTATTTTACATGCTTTGGCTCAACGCGTGGATGGCGCTCGTTGTCGCAGTTGCGACCGTCGCTATGGTACTCGTTTCAAAGACAATAGGCGGAAACAGCGCAAAGCACTTTATCAAAATGCAGAAGTCCATCGCCAAGACCGAGGGTATGGTCGAGGAAATGATGGAGGGACAGAAGGTAGTCAAGGTATTCTGTCACGAAAAGCAGACCGAGGAGGACTTTGACAAGGTAAACGAAAAGCTTTGCCAAGACGCTACCAATGCAAACCGCTTTGCGAATATCCTCATGCCCATAATCGCGAACATTGGAAACATTCTTTACGTTCTCGTTGCCTTCGTCGGCGGTATTCTGATAATTCTGAATGTTCCGAACGCATCTCTCTCGGGACTCGTCGAATATATCAAAACGGGTATACTCCCTGCAGTTGCGATCGCGACGGTAGTTCCCTTCCTCAACATGACTCGTCAGTTCACCAATAACATAAATCAGCTCTCTCAACAGCTCAACTCCGTGGTTATGGCGCTTGCGGGCGCAAAGCGTATATTTGAGCTTATCGACGAGGAGCCCGAGGTTGACGACGGCTACGTAATGCTCGTAAATGCGCGTGAGGAGAACGGCGAGATAGTTGAATGCGAGGAGCGCACGGGCACGTGGGCTTGGAAGCATCCTCACGGTGACGGAACGGTCACCTACACCCGTCTTATGGGAGACGTCACCATTGAAAATATGGACTTCGGCTACGTACCCGAAAAGACCGTTCTCAACGATATATCGCTCTACGCGCGTCCCGGTCAGAAGGTGGCGTTCGTGGGTGCTACAGGAGCCGGCAAGACGACCATCACCAATCTCATAAACCGCTTCTACGACATTGACGACGGTAAGATCCGCTATGACGGAATAAACATCAATAAAATAAAGAAGGCAGACCTTCGCCGCTCGCTCGGCATCGTTCTTCAGGACACCAATCTCTTTACGGGAACCGTCATGGAGAATATACGCTACGGCAAGCTTGACGCGACTGACGACGAGTGTATATCCGCAGCAAAGCTTGCAAACGCGCACGACTTCATTACCCGTCTGCCCGAGGGCTACAACACCATGCTCACCGCAAACGGCGCAAACCTCTCGCAGGGACAGCGTCAGCTTCTCTCGATCGCCCGCGCCGCGGTTGCAGATCCGCCCGTTATGATACTTGACGAGGCTACGTCCTCCATCGACACCCGTACCGAGGCTCTCGTTCAGCGCGGAATGGACGCTCTTATGAAGGGCAGAACTGTATTCGTGATCGCACACAGACTCTCGACCGTAAGAAACTCTGACGTTATCATGGTGCTTGAGCACGGACGTATAATTGAACGCGGAGACCACGAAAAGCTCGTTGCCGAAAAAGGAAAATACTATCAGCTTTACACGGGAGCCTTCGAGCTTGAATAATCAAACAGCCATAAGGACGATGCGCCTTATGGCTGACTAAAAATTCAGAGGAATTTATATGCAAGAAAAAATTTACTCTTTGGGAATAGATATAGGCTCAACCACGGTTAAAACGGTCTTGCGAGACGGTGATGCCGTAATTTATGAAAAATACGAGCGTCATATGGCGCAGGTCAGGCAAAAAACGCTTGAGCTGTTAGAGGAAATGCGCCCTGTTCTTGAAGGAAAGCAGTTTTCCGTCGCGCTATCCGGCTCTGCGGGGCTCGGACTTGCAGAGGCGTGCGATATTCCCTTCGTACAAGAGGTTTTCGCAACGGGCGAGGTTGTCAAGGCTCTCGAGCCGGATGCGAGCGCAGTTATCGAGCTTGGCGGAGAGGATGCTAAAATTATATTCTTCGAGGGCGGAACGGACGAGCGAATGAACGGAAGCTGTGCCGGAGGCACGGGCGCTTTTATCGACCAGATGGCAACGCTTCTCGATATAACCGTCGACGAGATGGATAAGTTAAGTCTCAAGCATACGAGAATCTACCCCATCGCGTCGCGCTGCGGAGTTTTTGCAAAAACCGACGTTCAGCCTCTGCTCAATCAAGGGGCAAAAAAGGAGGACGTTTCCGCGAGCATATATCAGGCGGTTGTCAATCAGACCGTTGCGGGACTTGCACAGGGCAGAAAGATAAAGGGAAAGGCGCTTT
>JAZQTY010000291.1:0-3327 GCA_045631025.1 Eubacteriales bacterium | reverse complement strand
CCTCCGACTTGTTATCAAAGTCAGGACCGCCGCCCTCGTAATGCTCGGAAGCGTCGGTATCGTTGTCGGTAAAATAAAATCCGCTTCCAAAATCACCCTCAACGCTACCCTTGGATTTATCAAAGATAGAGAACTCGCCTGTTGCTGTGCCGTGATATACGACTTTAAGATGTCCGTTTTCATCAACTACCTTTGAATTTGCAAATCGTTTTTTAACCGCCGGGCTTAACTCTCTGCCCTCGCTATCCGCCGAAAGGGAATACTGTACGCCCGCGTTTTTGGGCATAAAAGAAGCAACCTTGTTAGAGGTTGCTTGGTTTACGAAGCTATTGCGATATTCAACCGCTTCGTCATATTCATCTTTTGTAAAGCCCTTTGTTTCCACTCCGCTTTCGGAATTAACCATAAATGCGACTTTCGGCATACCGTGATTTTGGGCTATATTATCGTGGTCATAGTCCATATTGTAATCCATAACCGAAGCGGTCTTGAATCCGAATATTGCCGAATAGATTTCCATTAGGTTTTGATTTTCAGAAGCATAGCAATCCAAGGTCTTTGCTTTTTCATTTATGATTGGAGCTATTGCTCGCAAAAATCCGTTTTTGCCGCTTGCGTTGAATACGCTTATAAGGTCTCCATCTGGGGTAATAGAAAAACCACTTAAGCCGTCTTCGGATAAATAATTGTAACAATCATTATATCCTATACCGTCTTCCGTGGTCTCTACTGTGTGTAAATCAACAAGCTCGCCATATTTCAGGTGTTTCCTTGCCATTTCAAAAACATCGTGAAATAGCGAGGCGTTGACACCCTCGTATATATTGAAATTATTATTTTTAGCTGTTAAATTTAGTAACCCTTTTGCATAGCTAACGCCATTGTTTTTGGACTCCAAGAAAATTGATTTAACGCCTCTTGAAAATCGTCTTCGTACAAGGTCATCAAGCGATTTGTTTCCTGAATGGTACAGTTGTATGTCTTCGTCAGACATTCTCTGACTTGCTTCTTGTAGTTTTCTAAATTCATCTGTTCTGGCATATGTATCACCTCTTTTTCCATTATACACCAATTCTTGTCCGTTGTCAAGGCCCGAGCCGAAATTTTTTCCACTTATTTCCGCTTCGGAAAGGGAATAGCGTATATCGGGATTGTCGGTTGGTTTAGCGTTGTCGATGGTCTTAATTTGGTTAGGGTAGAAAGCAACTGTTTCCGTAGGTACAACGATACCGTTATAATCAGTGCCGTTTACCTCATTGAAAAGCTCAATCGCTTCGACCATGTTCCCAACACAAGTGATATTAAGGTCTAATATCATACCAAAATCGCCTTTGCCCCAAACACTATCCGTTACGCTGTCTATCGTTGCACCATAGCCGTAATTATCAATGCCGTAATCCTCGTTTTCCGCAATGGCTTCAACGAATTTTCTTATCTGCTCTTTTGTAATATCATTAGTGCCATTTTGAAGCGGATTTGTGATATTCAAATATACGTCAATGGTATTACCATAAGTCCCTGCGTGAGATGTGCTATCCGTGAAATAAAAGCCGTTGCCGTAAGTACCGTGAGATTTTGCTTTGCTCTTATCGAATACGGTAAACGTTTCAAAAGATCCGTGGTGCATTACGCGCAGATTGCCGTCTTTATCCCTTATCTTGCTATCCTTGAAAAACTCCGCTTGCTCTTGCGTAAGTTTATTTCCGTCACTATCCGAAAGGGAATACTTTGTATCTCCGCTCGCCTTGCCCTCGCCCTTATACGCTTTCTCAAACGCCTTTTTGACCTTTTCAAGCTCTCTCGCTTCCTTGCTTCCCGCCGTTGCGACCTTGTAAAGATATTTGATCTCGTCATATATCTTTTGGAATACGTTTCTATGCTGTACCGAAAGATTATTGATAAAGTCGCTATCGGTAAAGAGAAGATCGCCGACCAATTCAGCCGTCCACTCCTTGCCAACGTCCGCGTCCTTAACACCCTCGTAAAGCTTTGCAAGAGCATCATATTTCGCCTGATAGCCGTTCTTGCTCTTGGCATACTCGGTAATGATCTTTTGGAACTCGTTGTAAAATTCCGTGCCTTCAAGAACGTGCGTTATTTCGTGACCGACAACGCTATTGAGAGATTTATGCGAGTCGATATTAAGCGTTACTCCGTCCTTTGTTACAAAGCCATTGATCTGCTTTCCGTCGATAGCAAATCCCGACTCCTTCAATTTTGTACTATTCGTGAAATCAAAAGAAACACCCTTATCTGCTGATATTTTTGCAACCATATCAACAAATTCGTGTGTTCTGTTAGTGTTATTCAGTATTCCGCTGTCAATTGCCTTTTGGACGACTGCTGCCTGCTTTTCATCATACTGCGAGATATCCGCTTCAAATGCCTGTCCGCGTCTTGTCTGCTCGTTGTAGCTCTCGGCAAGCTTTGTGTCCTTTGCAATAGCAAATACCTTACTGTCAAGCGTGTTTTTGAGATTGGAAACAAGGTTAGAGGATTTACCTTCTTCGAGCTTTGCTTTAAGCTCCGCCTCTCTGTCTATCTGCGCGTTTGACTTGTCGGCGTTCTTCATATTGTAAAGCTCGTCGTATTCTTTCTTTATGCTTTCCTCGTCTGCAAGCGCCTGCTTGAACGCCTTGTATTCCTCACCGCCCAAAACCTCGGTAATGGTGTCCATAGGGATATATCCCTTGTCGAGATTATTAAGAACACCGTTGTATATGTCTGTCTTTTCCTTTGCCGTGAGCTTTGTTCCGTCTGACTCTGCCTCGACAATAGCTTCATTAAAGAGCTTGTCAACTACCTTTTGCTCTGTTTTTGCGTCCAAGCCCGTTACGGCATCCTTGCCCGTGACCTTATCTTTAACAACGGAAGATCCGCTTGAAACACCGCCAAGCACCACGCCGCCGATAAAGGACTCCAACGCCTCGTCCATAGCTTCCTCAGAAGTCAACAACTCGCCTAATGTTTCCTCGTCTTGATATGTAAGCCACTGTCCGAATTTGCTGATAGCTCCCGACGCAACTTCCTCAAAGCCCTCGCCCGCCATATCGTAGCCACTCTTTGCAAGTATTTGTACTGCCTTGCTTGAAATGTTTGCCGCCAACTTACTCGACACGTCAGGAGCGAAAGTTTTACCGCCAAAACTGATACCAGCGGAAATTTTCTCCGTCAATATCTCTGCGCCTGCGGTAATCGCGCCGCTTATCATAGCTTCGTCCAAGCTCGCGCCATGCTTTAACGCGTTTTCCGCTTCACCGCCGTAAGACGTTACGCCCGTAGTCAACCACCACGGAACAAGTCGGAGGCCAAGCGGTCTTAGGAAGA
>JAZQTY010000290.1:0-2383 GCA_045631025.1 Eubacteriales bacterium | reverse complement strand
GTATTTAATACGGAGGCGGACGTATCCGCGCTATATAGAGCAGTACGTGAAGCAACTGCTGAAAAAATATAAATTAAGGGCTGTTAGTTTTAGTGCGCAAGAAAAAACGGTTTTGCACTAAACGAGACAGCCCTTATCAGTCGTTATTCGTTTGATTTTTCATATTCCTCTTTAAGTATGGAGCAGTAGCCGATGGTGCGATAGGAGCCCTTGACGAGCATGCTGTCGCGGTGGTAGCCCTCAAAGGTCATGCCAAGCTTTTCCATGACGTGGAGCGAGGAGTCGTTGTCCTTCATAAATTTCGCCTCGATTCGGTGAAGCTCCAGCTTCTCAAAGCCGAATTTAACGATGCGCTCTGCCGCCTCAAAGCCGAGTCCGAGACGGTGATACTCGGGATTTATGACGTAACCGATCTCGGCAGAATTGTGCGGAGCGTCAATTTTCGTAAAGCCGACCGTGCCTATCATTTTGCCGCTGCTTTGCAGAACTACCGCCCAGTCGTAAAAATCGCAGGTAGCGTAGCGGCTTTCAACGTAGGCGAGATAATCTCGCGTGTAGGAGACCGAGGGATGGGGCGACCATAAAAGAAACTCCGTCAGGTCCTCGCGGCAGGAATATTCGTACATATCGTATGCGTCAAGCGTGCTCATAGGACGAAGCAAAAGTCTATCGGTCGTCAGAGTCGGCATTCGGGAAAAAAGCTTATATATTTTTTCGCGTTTCATAAACACCTCTGAATTTTGCGTTATATAAGATATTATAATCAAAAACTCCTGATTTTTCAATAGCATAGTAAAATTTTCTCAAAATAATGCTTACTTTTTTTGTTTTACCTTTGACAAATCCCGTGTCATGTGATATAATTATTATGTATGAGTTTGCTTATTGATAGTCTTGGAGGATCGTATGAGGTGCAAAAGAGCAAGGCGGACGCTTTCTTCGGGCGCGGTTGCCGTAATCGTCGGAGATTGCTTTTCGGCGAGAATGTTAGCGCTTAAAATGATGCTTTGGGACGGTCGCGCCTGCGTTATTTGCGATACCCAAAAAAGTATTTTCGGATATCTTTTTTCGTGGGCATCGTTTTGGCGGCTCGTTGAAGCAAAAGACGAGAGGCTCGTTTGCGAGCAGCTTTGTGACCTTGCGGATATGTGCGAGGACTCGATGCACTTTCTCTACGCGCGCAAGTCGCGCTATGAAAGAGCAGTCGCTCTGCACGAGCGCGAGCTCGAAAGCAAATATATACTTGGATGATTTTTATTTGAGGGGGGATAAAGAATGCGCGACAGCGGAAAAACGCTTGGTATTCTCGGTGGACTCGGTCCTATGTCGAGCGTGTATTTTTACGAAATGCTTACCTCCCACACCAATGCGCTTACCGATCAGGAGCATCTTAACATATTGCTCTCCTCGCGCGCGGACACGCCCGACAGAACCGATTTTATACTCGGAAGATCGTCGGACAACCCCTTGCCCGTTATGAAAAGTGAAATTGCAAGGCTGGTGGGCGCGGGCGCTGACGTGATTGCGATCCCCTGCAACACGGCGCACTATTTTTACGACAGCATAAGCGAGGATTCTGCAGTTCCGATAATAAATATCGTTCGTCAGACGGCGATTTTCTGCAAGCGCGTAGGGATAAGCCGCGTGGGAATACTTGCAACCGAGGGAACGGTTGCCTCGGGCTCGTACAGCGAGATATTCGGCATGGCGGGAATAGACTGTTTAGCGCCCGACGAAAATGGGCAAAAAATAATATCGGATATAATTTACAGTCAGATAAAAAAGGGAATAGCCCCCGATATGGAGGGCTTTTCGCGGGTAGCGGAGTCGCTTTTGTCGCGCGGCTGTGAACGACTCGTGCTCGGATGCACGGAGCTGTCGCTTCTAAAGAGAAACGGCGCTCTTGACGGAAAAATATACGTAGACTCCCTTGAGGTGCTTGCATATTCCTCGATAAGAGCGTGCGGGAAAGAGCCCGTGGGCTTTGACGAGGAGCTCATGAGCTTCAGAATATAAATATGGGCGAGAAAGGAAGTAAAAAATGCTTTTATCAGAGCTTTTAGGCGTTATTGACTATAAGGAAATAATAAACAGATCGGGTATTGACGCGGAAAACGTCACCGTCGACACGCTTTGCTGTGACTCAAGAAAGGCGGGCGAGGGCTCGATGTTCGTGTGCATATCGGGAGCGCATTCCGACGGACACGATTTTGCAAAGGCGGCGTATGCTTGCGGTTGCCGTGTTTTCGTATCCGAAAAAAGAGTTCGCGTGCCCGACGACGCGTTCGTCGTTATCACGTCCGATACGAGAATTGCGCTTGCCAAGCTTTCGGCGTATTTCTTCGGCAATCCCGCTGACGAGATGACCGTTATCGGAATAACG
>JAZQTY010000289.1:0-3746 GCA_045631025.1 Eubacteriales bacterium | reverse complement strand
GCCTTTGAATAATAAGCCGCAATCTCCGCCGCTACGGTAAAGTCACCGTCAGTCGGCTCTTTGCCCTCTGTGACGAGCACTACGTGGCTACCGGGCGAGGACTTCGCGTGAAACCAATAATCGTGCTTTTCCGCAAGCTTATGCGTTATATACTCGTTCTGCAGATTGTTCTTGCCGCAAAGCACCCGCATTCCGTCGGGTGTCAAAAATTGCATCACGACTGGCGCGTGCGACTTATGAGCCGAATACGATTTCATTTTTGAGGCGTATCCCGCGCGGTAAAGCTCGTCGCGTATTTCCGAGAGGTCGGTGGGCGTTTCGGCACGCGCAAGCGCCTCGAACACCGTATAAACGTATTCAAGCTCTGCCTCGCCAAGCTCAATTTGCTTTGATAACTCGATTTTTGCCGTTTTGGATTTGTTGTACCTTTTATAGTATCTCTGCGCGTTTGCGGCAGGCGAGAGACGTCTGTCAAGCGTGACGCGGACGGTGGGCACGTTTCCGTCAGCGTCCATCGCCTCGTAGTCCTCAAAGTCGGCAAAATCCTCTTTTCGCGAGAGCCGCCAAATATTAGCGGTTATAAGATCGCCGTACTTTTTGTATTCTATTCCCTTTTCACATTCACGAAGCTCTGCGCGCTGAAGCTCAAGCTTCTTTTTAATTCTCGACTCGGCGTTGGTAAGAAGCCTTAAAATGTCAGAGGCACGCTGATGAATACGCTGAATATTGTCGCGCGTACCGAAATACGCGTCAAGCGTCTCGCCCGCGCTCGCGATATCGCGCACCTCACAGCCCGAATACTGCGAAAGCGGCAAGAACGAATACTCAACGGGCTTCTCGCCGTCAAGCACGACGCACGGGGCGTAATCCTCGTTTTTTATGCGCTCGGTGACGCCGAAAAATTCTCTCGCAATATCCTCGAAAAAGCAATATCTTACGGGCGTGTCCGTATGCCCCGTCGCGCGGTAGACTATCTCTCGCGCAACCACGGGCGCGATTCCCGAAAAGGCTGCGACGAGCGCCTTATCGCAGGGGCGGTCTTGCGGCAAGCCCTTAAAAAGCTCGTCAAGCTCCTCGCTCGACACTGCCAATGGATTATGCTTATCCTGCGCCGGCGGCAAGGTATAGGTCATACCCGGTATCATAGGACGCGCGCTGTCAAGCGACATATCCGAGGCGCGAAGCGCGGTAATTATCTTTTTATCTCCATCCGCAAAGAAAAGATTAGAGTACTTTCCCATAAGCTCGACGATAAGATATCTCTTACACTCAAAGCCCATTTCGTCTCGCGTTTCAAAGCCGAGATAGGCGACTCTGTCAAAATCCTCCTGCGAGACCTCCGTAAGCTTCGCTCCCTGCAAATACTTACGCAAAAGCATACAAAGCATGGGGGGATTTTGCGGATTTTCGCGCGTAAGCGACGTAAATCCTATACGCGGATTATTAGATCCCGCGTTGATGCAAAGCCTGCGCCCGCCCTCAAAGCTACGCATTTGAAGGACTATTTCATCCCGCTCGGGCTGATATACCTTTTCAATTCTTGCGCCAAGAGCGGCGCGGCGTATCTCCGACAGCGTACACGCCAGCATTCCTGCATCAAAAGCCATAAATTTCTCCTATCCGTCAAAGCGGTCAAATGCGGTCTCTGCCGCTTGTAACGCCGCAAAGTCGCATATAATACAAAATATTATAACATAATATTGATTTTTTTTCAAGATAGTGGTATAATTTAGTAAAAGATTTTTGTTTTTTCAGGTGGAGGTATCATGAAAACAGTAATCGGAATTGATATAGGAGGAAGCACGACCAAAATAGTCGGCTTCAAAAAAAATCAAAAGGAGCTTATCGAGCCGTTATTCGTTCGCGCAACTGACGCCGTTACGTCGGTCTACGGCGCGTTCGGAAAATTTACGATGCAAAACGCTCTCGAGCTTTCTGATATAGACAAGGTACTCATGACGGGCGTTGGCTCGTCCTTTATCGACCGTCCTATTTACGGACTTGACTGCCGAAAGGTATCCGAATTTGAAAGCGTAGGGCTTGGCGGACTTTATCTTTCGGGACTTGACGAGGCTATAATCGTAAGCATGGGCACGGGCACGGCGCTCATTCACGCCAAGAAGGTCGGGGACGTTACGCAGACTAAATATCTCGGCGGGACGGGAGTCGGAGGCGGCACGCTTCTCGGTCTTTCCCGCCGTATGATCGGCGTTGACACGGTCGAACATCTTGAGCAAATGTGCGAGATGGGAAATCTTGACAACGTGGACCTTCGCATCAAGGACATTTCCAAGGACAGCTCGTTCCAGATAAACGGCGACATAACCGCATCCAACTTCGGCAAGCTCTCCGATATGGCTGACAAAAACGACGTGGCTCTCGGAATTGCCAACATGGTTGCTGAAACGATTGCTATGCTCGCGGTCTTTGCTGCTCGTAGCTTTGGCGTAAACACGGTCGTTCTTACGGGCAACTTGACTACGCTTCGCCCCATCGCCACCGTATTTGAGGGACTTGAGGAAAACTTCGGCGTTAAATTTATTATTCCCGAGAATGCGCAATTCGCAACGGTTATCGGCGCGGCTCTTTGCGACAAATAATATCCACATCGCGCAATAATCTTTTTATTGGAGGATAGACATGCCGGCAATCGCCGTATTTTTACCAATAATAATCGCGTATATTTCATTTATACCTCTCTGCTTACGCGACAAAAATTATATAAAAAAGAAAACTCCGCACGTAACGGCGGCTGTTATCGCCCTTGCCTCAAACGCTCTTTTGATGCTCCTTTTTATGGACTTCGGAGCGGCGCTTGAATTCACGGCAATAAAGCTCTCGGCGATATGCCTTTCGTCAGTTGGACTTTCTCTTATTTTCCACCTCTCACGTATTCTCATAAAGCTATGCCGCGTAAATACGGGCGCAGCTATACTTCTTTTGGCAACGGTATCGATCGTTTCGTCGCTTTTTGCGGAGGTCACAGTTTTCAATTATAAATTCTGGCAAACTAACGGATATACCCCCGTTGACGTCACGGAAGAAATGCTTGACTCAAGTATCCTTTTCCCTGCAGGCGAAGAGGAGTACGGAAAGAATGCATACTCCTTCGATAGCACCGCCGTGCTAATACTCACCGACGTTAACATGCATATCGACAACGTATTGGTTGATGCAGAGGCTTACGACGACAAGGGCTACGAGGAGCTGCTCATCGTAACTCCGAAATTTTCGGACGATGCAAATTCCGCGACGCTTATCACTACGTCAGCGCAGGAGACCATTCACACCGTTACAACAAGCCAATATATCGAGCTTCAGCCGTCGGACAACGTGCACGATCTCAAGCTTTCGCTTTCGACCGAAAAAGGAACTCACTTTTTTATAAACAAAATAGTCCTTAACCAACCGCACCCATTCACGTTTAACATAATACGAGTTTTGGTGTTGGCGCTCGTGATATTTTTCTTCGCGCTTCTGCGTCCGAAGGGCAAGATATGGTCGTACGCCTTTACCGGCAAGGGCAAGCAAAATATCGTAATTCTTGCCGTGCTCGTGCTTCAGCTTGCGTTGCTCGTAAGCGCCACCACTCTTAATCCCGTTTTTATGAACCGCAGCGGCTCGTCAGCGCATCACGCGCAGTACCATCAGCTTGCCGACGCGTTTCTTGACGGCAGGCTGTATCTTGACAAGGAGCCGCCCGAATATCTCGCAGAGCTTGACAATCCCTACGACCGCTCCGAACG